>DASVTJ010000123.1:0-1520 GCA_036387635.1 Duganella sp. | reverse complement strand
GCCGCTGTCGATCTCGGTGGCGCCGGTGCTGATGGGCCGCGAAGCCTTCTTTGTCTGCATCCTGCGCGACCTGACGGAACAGCAGCGCGCCCAGGAGCGCATCTACCGGCTGGCCCACCACGACGCCCTCACCGGCCTGGAAAACCGCTTTGCCTTGAACATCCGCCTCGAACAGCAGCTGGCCAGCGCCCGCCGCTACGGCGAACCGGCGGCGGTACTGTTCATCGACCTGGATCACTTCAAGAAAATCAACGATTCGCTCGGCCATGCGGCGGGCGACAAGCTGCTGGTCGGCGCGGCCGAACGCATGAAGGATTTATTGCGCGAAGTCGATACGCTGGCGCGCCTCGGCGGCGACGAATTCATCATCGTGCTGGCGGGCCCGCTCACGCCCGACAGCGTCACCAGCGTGGCGGTGCGCGTGGTCGAATCGCTGTCGCAGCCCTATCAACTCAACGGCGCCACCGCGCACAGCGGCTGCAGCGTGGGCGTGGCCCTGTTCCCGGACGACGGCGAAGACGCCTCGACCCTGATCCGCCACGCCGACATGGCGATGTACGCGGCCAAGCGCGAGGGGCGCGGCAATTTCCAGTTCTTCTCGCCCGAGATGAACGCCGCCACCCACGAGCACCTGCTGCTGGAAAACCGCATGTGGGGCGCGCTGAATGCGGAGGGCTTCGAGCTCTACCTTCAGGCGCAGGTGGAGCTGGCGACCGGACGCGTGATCGGCGCCGAGGTACTGCTGCGCTGGCACGACCAGGAACTGGGCAGCGTCGAGCCGAGCCGCTTCATTCCGGTGGCGGAAGAGAGCGGGATGATCGTGCCGCTCGGCGACTGGGTGCTGGGCCAGACCATGGCCTTGTTGGCCCAGTGGCAGCGCGAAGGACTGGAAGACCTGCGCCTGGCGGTGAACCTGTCGGCGCGCCAGTTCTCGGGCTCGACCCTGCTGACGCGGCTCGATGAACTGGTGGCGCAATACGGGATCGACCCTTCGCTGATGGAGCTGGAAATCACGGAGACGGCCGCGATGCGCGACCCGGAAGCGACACGCCAGCTGCTGCGCCAGCTGCGCACGCGCGGTTTCAAGCTGGCGATCGACGACTTTGGCACCGGCTACTCGTCGCTGGCCTACCTGAAACTGTTCGCGATCGACCGTATCAAGATCGACCGCGGTTTTGTGAAGGACATCGAGCACAATCCGAATGACGCCGTGATTGTCGCCGCCACCATCGGTCTGGCCCATTCGCTCGGGCTCAGCGTCGTGGCCGAGGGCGTGGAAACCCAGGCGCAATGGGGCTTCCTGCGCGACAAACTGGGCGACGAAGCGCAGGGCTATCTGTTCGCGCGGCCGATGCCGGCCCAGGACTTCCGCGATTTCATCCGGCGGCAAGCGCAGACAGTACCTGACGCTTGAGGGCGCGGATCATCGCCGTCTCGTCCGGCGGCACGCCTTCCGGCGCGGCCTGCGCGCGGTCGGCATAGAAAAAGCCGAGCTGCGCCTTGCCCACCACGAGCGGCAG
>DASVTJ010000122.1:0-9313 GCA_036387635.1 Duganella sp. | reverse complement strand
GGCGCGGCGTCGGCGGTGGCCTTTGTGCTGTTCGTGATCATGTTCGGCGTGACGCTGCTGCAGCTGCGCTTCGCCAAGGGAGCGGACGCATGAACCTTGTCGCATGGAAGCCGCGCGCGCTGGCGATGAATGGACTGATGCTCATTGCCGGCGCGTTGACCTTGATTCCGCTGCTGTGGATGCTGTCGGTGTCGCTGATGGCGCCCGGCGAATCGAGCACCTTCCCGCTGCCGTTGCTGCCACGCTCCGCGACCTTGCACAACTACCGCGAGCTGTTCACCCAGGCCGGCATTGGCCAGTATCTGCTTAACAGCTTGCTGTTGTCGTGCGCGGCGACCGTGCTGTCGCTGCTGTTCAATGTCAGCGCCGGCTATGCCTTCGCCAAGCTGAAGTTCCAGGGCCGCGACCGGATTTTCAAGGTCATGCTCGGCGCGCTGGTGATTCCCAGCCAAGTGGCGATGCTGCCGCTGTTCCTGCTGCTGAAGTATATGGGACTGGTCAACACCTACGGCGCGGTGCTGGTACCGACGATGGCGGGGATCTTCGGCATTTTCCTGGTGCGCCAGTACGCGCTGACGATACCGGACGCGCTGCTGGAGGCGGCGCGCATGGACGGCGCCAGCGAGTTCCGCATCTTCCGCGTGATCGTGCTGCCGCTATTGACGCCGATCCTGGTCACGCTGGGCATCTTCACCTTCCTCGGCACGTGGAACGATTTTATGTGGCCGCTGATCGTGCTGACCGATAAAGATCTGTACACGCTGCCAGTGGCGTTGGCGTCTTTGTCGCGCGAGCACGTGCAGGACACGGAACTGATGATGGCAGGTTCCGTGCTGACCATCCTGCCGGTGCTGCTGCTGTTCCTCGGCCTGCAACGCTACTACATCCAGGGCCTGCTAATGGGAAGCGTTAAATGATGCAAGCCATGGTAAGGTCTTTTTTTAAATCCGAAACAGCCGGAAAACACTATGACTAATCATATCGACCCCATCCCCGTACGTGAAACCCGGCTGCTCTCGAACGGCAGCTTCACCACCTTGATCACCGGCGCCGGCACCGGTTTTAGCCGGGTTGGCGATACCATGCTGTCGCGCTGGACTGGCGACCGCGTCGAAGATAGCGAGGGTTATTTCATCTATCTGCGCGACGCCGTCACCGGCGAGACATGGTCGCTTGGCCTGCAACCGGCCGGCGGTGGCGAAGTGCGCAGATCCTGCGGCGGCGAGAGCGGAAGTTTTTGGCTCGGCGCCACCGCCCACGGCATCGAAGCGCGGATCGACATCGCCGTCGACCCGCGCCGCGATGTCGAACTGCGCGGCGTAGTCCTGAGAAATATCGGAGAGGACGGGCGCCATATCGAGGTGACCAGCTATCTGGAGGTGGTGTTGAACCGCCAGGTGGATGAGGCGTCGCATCCGGCCTTCTCGAAGTTGTTCGTGCAGACCAAACACGATGTCGCCAGCGGCGCGCTGCTGGCGCGGCGCCGCCCGCGTGGCGAGGGCGAAGCGGGTTTGTGGATGGTCCACGCGGCGGCCGGCGGCCGGGCCGCAGGCTTTGAAACCGATCGTACAAGGTTTGTCGGGCGTGGGCGCGATCTGGGCGCACCCGCCGGCCTTGACGGCGAGTTGTCGGGCACGGCCGGCAATGTGCTCGATCCCGCCTTCAGCTTGCGCCGCAGCGTGGCGTTGGCGCCCGGTGCGCAAGTACAGCTGTCGTTCATGCTCGGCGCGGCCGCCACGCGTGAACAGGCGCTGGCGCTGGCGGCGTCGCTGGAGCCGGACAGCGGCGCCGTGATCGATGCCGCGCGCGCCGCTCAGCAAAGGCTTGAGCAGCAACTGGGCTTGAGCGCGACCGAGACCACGTTCTGCCAACGACTGGCCGGAGCGATGTTGTACGGCGAACCGTCGGTGAAGGCATCGGCTGGCGCGGGGAACACCGTCGCAGTCGCCGCCGCCACCGATGCCGCCGATGCCGCAGCGGTGGCGTCTTCCTACGGCCTGCCTGGCGCTCCGCTGGCGATCGTGGAGGTTCAGGGAGCGGATGATGCGAACGCACAGTTGCTGTTGCGCGCGCGCCGCTATTGGGCCGCCCATGGTTGGCCGATGGAGCTGCTGTTGCTTGACCGCGATGGCACATGGACTTCTTCGGAAGGTGTGCACGTGCGCCGCCCGCAGGAGTTCAAGCCGCAAGATCTGGCGTTGATCGAGTCGACCGCCTTGCTGGTGTCTCGCGATGGGTTGCCGGCGCTTGCCGCCGATGGCGGCAAGGCGTCTGCCGCTGCTTCCGCTACCACGCCGCTGCGTCGCGCCACGCGGCCCGACGGACCGGCGACGGTGCCAGGGCGCGCCGTGCTACACCACTTCAACGGCTATGGCGGATTTACCGACGCCGGCGACGAATACGTGGTGCGCATGGATTGGCGCGGCGATGAAGGCTTGCGTCGGCCGCCGCTGGCGTGGACCAACGCCATCTCGAACGAGGGCTTCGGCTTTCTGGTCAGCGAAAGCGGCGCCGGCTATACGTGGAGCCGCAACAGCCGCATACACCGGCTGACGCCGTGGTCGAACGACCCGATACGCGACCCGCATGGCGAGGCGCTGTATCTGCGCGACGAGGACACCGGCCAATACTGGTCGCCGGTGCCCGGTCCGGCGCCGGCCTGCGCGGGATACGAGGCGGCGCACGGCTTTGGCTACTCCCGCTTTAATCATTTCAGCCATGGTCTTGAGCAGGAAACCGTGATGTTCGTTCCGCGCCACGATCCGGTCAAGATCGTGCGCGTACGGGTGACCAATCGCGATGCCGTTGCGCGCCGTCTGTCGCTGTTCTCGTACCAGCGACTGGTGCTGGGCGGTACGCCGGCCGATAGCAGCCGCTTCGTCGTCACCGAATTCGATGCGTCCGGCGTGCTGTTGGCGATCAATCCGCTGGCCGGCCAGTTCGCCGATGGTGTGACCTTTGCCGCCGTGCTGCCAGGCGATGGCGCGGCGGTGCGCCACAGCGCCGACCGTGCCGCCTTCATCGGCCGGCACGGCGACGCCGCGCGGCCGGCGGCACTGGCTGCGGCACAATTGAACGGCGCCACCGGCGCCGGCCTCGATCCCTGCGCCGCCTTCCAGACGACGCACGAGCTGGCGCCGGGGGCGACGCTGGAGTGGGTGGTGCTGCTGGGCGAAACGCAACAACGCACGGCCTCGCTGGCGCTGGTGCGGCGTTATGCCGCGCCGGGCGCGGTGCAGGCGGCGCTCGACGAGATCACCGCCTTCTGGCGCGACACCGTCGGCGCGGTGCGGGTGACGACCCCGGTGCCGGCCATCGACCTGATGCAAAACGGCTGGTTGGCCTACCAGAACCTGAGCTGCCGCATCTGGGGCCGGTCGGCCTTTTACCAGTCCGGCGGCGCGTTGGGTTACCGCGATCAGTTGCAGGATTCGAGCGCGATGATCTACGCCCGTCCCGATTTGACGCGCCAGCAAATCCGCATCCACGCGGCGCACCAGTTCGTGGAAGGCGATGTGCTGCACTGGTGGCACACCGCGCCGATGGAACGCGGGCTGCGCACGCGCTTCTCGGACGATCTTCTGTGGCTGCCCTACGTGACGGCGTTCTACATCAAGACCACCGGCGACTGGAGCGTGCTCGACGAAGTAGAACCCTTCCTGACCGCGCCATTGCTGGAGCAGGGCGAGGACGAGGTGTATCTGAAGCCATCGCTGTCCGGCGAGAGCGGCGACGTCTACGAGCATTGCTGCCGCGCGCTGGATCGCTCGCTGACCCAGGGCGCGCACGGCTTGCCGCTGATGGGCACCGGCGACTGGAACGACGGCATGAACCGCGTTGGCCGCGAAGGGCGCGGCGAGAGCGTGTGGATGGGCTTTTTCCTATCACGCATCATCAAGGACTTCCTGCCGATGTGCGAGCGGCGCGGCGACAGCACCCGCATCGCGATCTACAAGGCTTATCACGACCATCTGGACCACGCGCTCAATGACGGCGGTTGGGACGGCGAATGGTATCGCCGCGCATATTACGACAACGGCGCCGTGATCGGATCGAGGGACAGCGACGAGTGCCAGATCGACGCGCTGGCGCAGGCATGGGCAGTCATCTCGGAGGCGGCCCCGCCGGCGCGCGCCGCGCAGGCGCTGGATGCGCTGGAACAGCGCTTGGTATCCGAGCGCGATGGCCTGATACGGTTGCTGACGCCGGCCTTTGTCGATACGCCCAACGATCCCGGCTATATCAAAGGCTATGTCGCCGGCGTGCGCGAGAACGGCGGCCAGTACACCCACGCCGCCTGCTGGGTGGTGCGGGCGATGGCCGAAGCCGGACGCCGCGACCGCGCCGCGCGGCTGCTGGAAATGCTCAGCCCCGTGACCCACGCGCGCGACATGGCGGCGGTGTCGGTATATCAGGTCGAACCTTATGTGATCGCCGCCGACGTCTACGGCGAGGCGCCGCATGTGGGACGCGGCGGCTGGACGTGGTACACCGGATCGTCCGGCTGGATGTACCGGGTCGGACTGGAATCGGTGCTGGGCTTCAGCATCGAGGGCGGCGACACCATCGTCATGGCGCCGCGCATCCCCGACCAGTGGCCGCGCTTCGGCATTCGCCATCGCTTGCCCGATAACGGCGGCAGTTATGAGATCACGGTGTTAAATCCACAAGGGCGCGCGGACGGTGTGGTCTCCGCCACCTTGGACGGCAAGGCGCTGGCGGTGGACGGCGGCACGGCGCGCATTCCGCTGCTGCGCGACGGCGCGGTCCATCGCGTCGAACTGGTTATGGGCTGAGGAGGCGCGATGGCGGCAGTGGAGATTCGCGGCATCCGCAAGGGATTCGGTCAAACGCCGATCCTGCGCGGTATCGACCTTGGCATCGCCGACGGCGAGTTTGTGGTGTTCGTGGGGCCGTCGGGTTGCGGCAAGTCGACTTTGCTGCGCACGATCTGCGGCTTGGAAACCGCCGACGAAGGCACGGTATCGATCGGCGGTCGTGACATGACGCACGTGGCGCCGGCCCAACGCGGCATCGCGATGGTATTTCAGAGCTATGCCTTGTATCCGCACATGACGGTGTTCGACAACATGGGTTTCGCGCTCAAGCTCGCCGGGCTTTCGCGCGAGCAGATTCGCGAGAAGGTGCAGCAGGCCGCCGCCACTTTGCGCATCGAGCCGCTGTTGCAGCGCAAGCCCAAAGAGCTGTCGGGCGGACAGCGCCAGCGAGTGGCGATAGGCCGCGCCATCGTGCGCCAGCCGCAGGTGTTCCTGTTCGACGAGCCGCTGTCCAACCTGGACGCGTCGTTGCGGGTGCAGATGCGTATCGAGCTGAAAAACCTGCACCGCACGCTGCGCAGCACGATGATCTACGTCACCCACGACCAGGTGGAGGCGATGACGCTGGCCGACCGCATTGTGGTGCTGCGCGGCGGGCAAGTGGAGCAGGTCGGCGCGCCGCTAGAGTTGTATCAGCGTCCGGCAAATATGTTTGTCGCTGGCTTTCTCGGTTCGCCGGCGATGAACTTTGTGACCGGCACGGTGGAACCGCTGGCAGGGCAGGGGCTCACCACGACGATGACGATGACGATGGCGGTGCGGCTGGCGGGTGGCGCACTGGTGCCGATCGGCGCGCGCGATGGTCTGGCTGTCGGCGCGCCGGTGTCGCTTGGCGTGCGCGCGGAGCACATGATGCTGGCCCATGCCGGCCAACCGCCGATGTTCGGCGACGGCGACGGCATCGGCATCGGCAGTGGCATCGCGGTGACGGTGCAGGCGGCGGAACTGTTGGGCGACGCCAGCCACATTTACGTGACACCCGACGGCGGCGCCACGCAGTTGATCGCACGGGTGGACGCGGAAGTGCGCTGGCAGGCCGGCCAGGAGGCGGTCATCCATGTGGACGCGGCGCGTTGGCACGTCTTCGCCCAAACCGGACAAGCCCTCTATTAAGCCACGCCGCCAGCGTCGACCGGTTCGCGCCCGCTGCCGATCGTCGTCCGCACGCAACGCCGCCATGCCCGATTCGATCATTGCCTTGCTACCTGAAAATGTTAAATATAGAATTCCATAAGGAAATATTCAGAAGCATAATGCAAGTCACGTCTATCGAAGAGGCTGGTTACCATGAAAAATTTGAGCGTCAAAACCCGGATGATGGGAGGCTTCGGCATCCTGTTGGCTTTGCTCATCACCATTTCGGTTCTCGGCATGGCCAGCTTGTACAGATTGAACGCCAGCCTGAACGAAATCGTCTATGTGAATAGCGTGCAAAGTTCGCTGGCGGTGGATTTGCGCGCGAGCCAGCAAGACCGGTTTATCGCGGTGCGCAATCTGGCGCTGCTCACCGAGATGCCGGCCATGCAGCTGGAGGTCGATCGCATCCGCGAGCAGGAAGCCGTCTACACCGGCGCCTACCAAAAGCTCGGCAAGCTCTTGGCCGACGACGCCGAGACCACTGCCGAGGAGCGCGCGCTGTTCGCCGCCGTGAAGGACGCGGAGCAGGCGGCCATGCCGCTGTTTAAGCAGGCCGTCGATCTTGGCCTAGCCAACAAGGCGGAGGAATCGACCGTGCTCTTGATGGGCGAGCTGCGCGCGCGCCAGCGTACGTGGACGGCGGCGCTGACGGCGCTGCAAACGCTGGAGGAGAAGGTCAACCAGGACCGCGGCGAGGCTGCTGCCAAAATGGCCGAGCGCAATAGCAAACTGATTCTGGGGATGGCGCTGGCGGCGATGGCGTTCGCCCTGGCCACCGGCGTGTGGGTCACGCGCAGCATCCTGGGCCAATTGGGCGGCGAGCCGGCGCTGGCGCAGCATGTGGCGCGTCAGATCGCCGACGGCAATCTGCAGGTGGACGTGCCGCTCAAAGGCGACAGCGATAGTTTGATGGCGTCGCTCGAATCGATGCGCAAGCAGCTCAACGGCATCGTCTCCGGCATCAAGCTGTCGGCCAACTCGATTGCCGTGGCGGCGGCGGAAATCGCCGACGGCAACGCCGACCTGTCGCAGCGCACCGAGGAGCAAGCGTCGTCGCTGGAGGAAACCGCGTCCAGCATGGAGGAATTGACGTCGACCGTGAAGCAGAACGCGCAGAATGCCCTCAACGGCGACAACCTGGTGCGCAACGCCTCCGGCATCGCCGTCGCCGGCGGCCAGGTGGTGCAGCGCGTGGTTACCAGCATGAGCGACATCTCGCGCAGCTCGAACAAGATCACCGAGATCATCGCCGTCATCGAAGGCATCGCCTTCCAGACCAATATCCTGGCGCTGAACGCGGCGGTCGAAGCGGCGCGCGCCGGCGAGCAGGGACGCGGCTTCGCCGTGGTGGCGAGCGAGGTGCGCACGCTGGCGCAGCGCAGCGCCACGGCGGCCAAGGAAATCAAGGATCTGATCCAGGCGTCGGCCGGCTATGTGGCCGATGGTTCCGGGCTGGTGGACGAGGCGGGACGCACGATGGAGGACGTGGTCAAGGCGGTGACGACGGTGCAGGGCATTATCAATGACATCGTGTCCGCGTCGAACGAGCAAAGCGTGGGCATCGAGCAGGTCAACCAGGCCATCATCCAGATGGACACGGTCACCCAGCAAAACGCCGCGCTGGTGGAGCAGGCCACCGCCGCCGCGCAGTCGATGGCCGACCAGGCGCAAAGCCTGCGCGAGGCGGTCGCCCGCTTTATCGTGGCCGACGAAGACGGCGCCGCGGCGACCGCCCCGCGCCGCCAGGCGCAGGCCAAGCGGGTGGCGCCGGCGCTCGGCATGAGCCGATAATACCGCTGGCGCCGATCGTGGCTTACACCGCGATCGGCGTATCGGCCCCCGGCGCGCCGAACAGCTGCTTCTTGAGCCCATGCAACTGGTCGCGCACCTGTGCCGCTTTTTCGAACTCCAGGTTTTTCGCGTGATCGAGCATGGCTTTTTCCAGGCGCTTGATCTCCTTGCTGATCTGCTTCTCGCTCATCGACTCGTACTTGGCTGCCTCCTGCGCCACTTGCAGGTTCTCGCGTGCGTCCTGCGGGCTGTAGACGCCATCGATCATGTCCTTGATGCTCTTGGTCACGCCGCGCGGAACGATGCCGTTGGCCGCGTTGAAGGCGATCTGTTTGGCGCGCCGGCGCTCGGTCTCGCCGATCGCGCGCTCCATCGAATCGGTCATGCGGTCCGCGTACAGCAGCGCCACGCCGTTCAGGTTACGCGCGGCGCGGCCGATGGTCTGGATCAGCGAGCGTTCCGAGCGCAGGAAGCCTTCCTTGTCGGCGTCCAGAATCGCCACCAGCGACACCTCGGGTAGATCGAGGCCCTCGCGCAGCAGGTTGATCCCGACCAGCACATCGTAGGTGCCGATGCGCAGATCGCGCAGCAGCTCGACCCGTTCCACCGTCTCGATGTCGCTGTGCAGGTAGCGCACCTTGATGCCATGGTCGCTCAGGAACTCGGTCAGCTGCTCGGACATGCGCTTGGTCAGCGTGGTCACCAGCACGCGCTCGTTCTTGGCGACGCGGTCGGTGATCTCGGACATCAAGTCCTCCACCTGCGAACGCGCGGGGCGCACGATGATCAACGGGTCGACCAGGCCGGTCGGCCGCACCACCTGCTCGACCACCTGGTCGGCGTGCGAGTTTTCGTAGTCCGCCGGCGTGGCCGAGACGAAGATCGTCTGCCGCATCTTCTGCTCGAACTCCTCGAACTTCAAAGGCCGGTTGTCCAGCGCCGACGGCAGGCGGAAGCCGTAGTCCACCAGATTGGTCTTGCGCGAGCGGTCGCCGTTGTACATGGCGCTGAGCTGCCCGACCAGCACGTGCGACTCGTCGAGGAACATCAGCGCGTCCTTCGGCAGGTAGTCGACCAGCGTTGGCGGCGGCTGCCCCGGCATGGCGCCGCTCAAGTGGCGCGAGTAGTTCTCGATGCCTTTGGTGAAGCCGATTTCGGCCATCATCTCCAGATCGAAGCGGGTGCGCTGCTCGATGCGCTGTTCCTCAATGAGCTTGTTTTCCTTGCGGAAGAAGTCCAGCCGGTCGCGCAGTTCCAGTTTGATGCTCTCGATCGCACGCAGCACGGTCGAACGCGGCGTCACATAATGCGAGCCGGGATAGACGGTGAAGCGCGGGATCTTCTGCTTGACGCGGCCCGTCAGCGGATCGAACAGCTGGATCGATTCCAGCTCGTCGCCGAACAAATCGAGGCGCACCGCCAGCTCCGCATTCTCGGCCGGGAAGATGTCGAGCGTGTCGCCGCGCACGCGGAAGGTGCCGCGGCCGAAATCGACCTCGTTGCGCGTGTACTGCATCTGGATCAGGCGCGCGATGATGTCGCGCTGC
>DASVTJ010000121.1:0-2384 GCA_036387635.1 Duganella sp. | reverse complement strand
GGCGTGGTGGAGGCGGCGCACGCCATGGGCGCGTCGGAACTACAAATCGTGCTGCGCGTGCTGCTGGTCGAAGCGCGCTCCGGCCTGGTGCTGGCGCTCACGGTGCTGTCGATCAGCTTCCTGTCCTACTCCGCCGTGGCCGGCGTGGTCGGCGGCGGCGGCATCGGCGACCTCGCCATTCGCTACGGCTACTACCGCTTCGAGACCGACGTCATGGTCGCCACCGTCGCCATCCTGATCGTCATGGTGCAGCTGATCCAGTTCACCGGCAACCGCATCGCCAAACGTATCGATAAACGCTAGAGGAAACCATATGAACCGTACCAATCGCCGCAAACTGCTGCTGGCCGCCGCGCTCATCGCGGTCGGCTCCCACACCATCGCCAACGCCAAGGACCCGAAGGAAATCGTCATCGGCACCAGCGCCGGGCCGTACGCGGACCAGGTGAAATTGGGCATCAAGCCGATACTTGAAAAACAGGGCTACAAGGTCAAGCTGGTGGAGTTCAACGACTACATCCAGCCCAACTTCGCGCTGGCCGAGGGTTCGCTCGACGCTAACATCTTCCAGCACATCATCTACCTGACCAAGTTCTCGACGGAGCACAAGCTGGCGCTGACCGATCTGATAAAGATCCCGACCGCGCCGATCGCCATCTACAGCCAAAGGCACAAGACGCTGAAGGATGTGAAGGAAGGCGCTACCGTGGCGCTGCCCAACGACCCGACCAACCAGGCGCGGGCGCTGGTGCTGCTCGATCAACTGGGTTGGGTCAAGCTGCGCGCCAACTACGATCCCGTGCGGGCGTCGGAGAAGGATATCGCGTCCAACATCAAGAAGATCAAGCTGATACCGCTGGAAGCGGCGCAGCTGCCGCGCTCCCTGCAAGACACCGACTACTCATTCGTCAACGGTAACTACGCGCTGGCGTCGGGCCTGAAGTTGAGGGACGCGCTGGCGACCGAAAAAATCTCGCCCAACTACGCCAATCTGGTCGCGGTGCGCACCGCCGACAAGGACAAGCCGTTCGCCAGGGACATCGCCGCCGCATATCGCTCGCGCGAGTTCCTGGAGGTGACCAACAAGCACTTCGCCGACTACGCCAAGACCGACTACCAACTGGCGCTGGAATCCGGCGGCAAGCCCAAAGCAGGAAAATAATGAGCAAGCCGATACGCTTCAACGCTTTTCAGATGAATACGGTGAGTCACCAGTCGCCGGGCCTGTGGACGCATCCGCGCGACACGGGCCACCGCTATACCGATCCTGACCACTGGACGGAGCTGGCGCGCCTTCTGGAGGCAGGCCGCTTCGATGCGATTTTCCTCGCGGATGTGCTGGGCGCGTACGACGTCTATGAAGGTGGCGCCGACGCCGCGTTGCGCCATGCCGTGCAAGCGCCGCTGAACGATCCGCTGGCGCTGGTGGCGCTGATGGCGCAGGCCACCACGCACTTGGGCTTCGGCGTCACGTGCGCGCTGACGTACGAGCACCCGTACACCTTCGCACGGCGCATGTCCACGCTCGACCATCTGACGCGCGGCCGGATCGGCTGGAATATCGTCACTGGTTATCTGGATAGCGCGGCGCGCAATCTGGGATTGAATCAGCAGTTGGGGCACGACGAGCGCTACGACCTGGCCGACGAATACATGGATGTCGTCTACAAGCTGTGGGAAAAAAGCTGGGACGACGACGCGGTCGTCAGCGACAAGGCGCGCGGCGTGTATGCCGAGCCGTCGCGCGTGCATACGATCAACCACGCGGGGCGACACTACAAGGTGCCCGGTTTCCACTTGTGCGAACCGTCGCCGCAACGCACGCCGCTGCTGTACCAGGCCGGCACGTCGCCGCGCGGCACAGCGTTCGCCGCCAAGCACGCGGAGTGCACATTTGTCAGTGGCCCGAGCAAGCAAGTGGTGAAAAAGTATGCCGACGACCTGCGGGCGGCGGTGCGCGCGGCCGGCCGCGATGGCGATGCGCTGAAAATTTACGCACAGGCGCTGATCATCACGGCGCCGACCGAAGCCGAGGCGCATGCGAAACACGAAGAGTATCGCCGCCATATCGACATCGAGGCGGCGCTGGCCTTGTTATCCGGTTGGACCGGCGTGGACTTCAGCCGCTTCGCGCTGGATGCGACCATCGAATATATCGATTCGGACGCGGGACGCTCTGCGCTGGCGTCGTTCAGCCAGGCGGACCCGGACCGCAAATGGACGGTGCGCGAGGCGGCCGAGTTTATCGGCTTAGGCGGCCGTGGCCCGGTGCTGGTCGGCGATCCAATGCAGGTGGCCGATCAGCTGGAAGCGTGGCAGGATGAAACCGGCATCGATGGCTTCAACCTGGCCTTCGCGGTGGCACATGAGAGCATGCGCGACGT
>DASVTJ010000120.1:0-6119 GCA_036387635.1 Duganella sp. | reverse complement strand
GCGTCGCGCATTCACCTTGCTCATGTTGTTCAATTAGATAACAGGGAGTAGTGAATGATTTTGCAAGAGAAAGCGGGCGCCCGTTCCGTACGTTTGGCACTCGCGGTCCTGGCCGGCTCGACCGTGTTCGCAGGCCATGTGACGGCGCAAGAGCAGTCGATCCAAAAAGTGGAAATCACCGGTTCGGCCATCAAACGTATCAACGTTGAAGGCGCATTGCCCGTGCAGCGCCTCACGACCGAACAGATCGCCAAAACCGGCGCCACCTCGATCGCCGAGCTGGTCCAGGCCCTGCCTTCGATGCAAGGTTTTACCGTCGCGGCGACCGCCGCCGGCAGCAATTCGGGCGGCCGCGTTTCCGCGTCCATCCACGACATCGGCGAGGACTACACGCTGGTGCTGCTCAACGGCCGCCGCATCGCCCCGCAAGGCTCGGGCTCGACGATCAACCTGAACGCCATTCCGATGAGCGCGGTTGAACGGGTCGAGATCCTGACCGACGGTGCCTCGGCCCTGTACGGCTCGGACGCCATCGCCGGCGTGATCAACTTCATCATGAAGAAGAACCTGCAAGGCGGCACCTTCGAAGCGACCGCCAGCCAGCCCGGCCAGAGCCGTGCCGGCCAGTCCAGCAATTTCAGCGGCACCTACGGCTTCGGCGACCTGGACACGAACCGCTACAACGTCCTGCTGTCGGTCCGCCACGATGAGCAGAGCGCGCTCAAAGCCACCGACCGCGACTTCGGCAACAGCTCGTTCCAGCCGTTCAGCTGGAATGGCCAGAACTACCTGCACGATCGTTCCAGCACCTCGGCCGTGCCCGCCAACGTCGGCGTGAGCTACAACGACGGCGTCAATCCAGCCACCGGCAAGCCTGTCACCAAATCGATCGGCTTCAATCCTTACCGCAACATCAACGGCGCCTGCGGCCCGATGAACCAGCCGTCGCGCAACAACACCGCGACCGTGCAGAACTGCGGTTTCGATTCGGCCGCCACCGTCGGCACGGTACCGTCGAGCCAGCGCGACAGCGTGTTCGCGAAAGCCACCTTCAAGGCCACCGACAGCATCGAAGTGTTCGTCGAAGCGGCTTACTCGCGCATGGACCTGACCGCGCGCATCGCGCCGAACACCGCCTCGATCGCGCTGCCAAAGGGTTCGCAGCTGTACAACAACTACGTGCGTCCGTACCTGAGCACGGCGCAGGATGCCAACCTGGTCAGCGCCACCGCCACCTACCGCACCTACGACTGGGGTACGCGCAACAGCCAGACCATCACCGATTCGAAAAACCTGGTGCTGGGCGCCGAGGGCGAGATCGGCGCGTGGAACTTCGGCACCGGCCTGACGTGGTCCGAGAACGCGATCGACGAGCGCTACACCGGCGGCTACGTGAAGAACAACGAGTTCCGCAGCATGCTGGCCAACAACCAGTTCAATCCGTTCCTGGCCGCCGGCCAGCAGAGCGACGCGGCCAAGGCGCTGATCGCCAACGCCGTGTTCAACGGCTCGATCCGCGAGGCGTCGACCACCATGAAGGCGATCGACTTCCGCGGCTCGCGCGAGTTGTTCAAGCTGCCGGCCGGCGCCAGCAGCATCGCGCTCGGCGGCGACTACCGCAATTACCACTACAAGCAGACGCCGAACGCGACCTCGTCCGACATCTACGGCTTCAGCACATCGCCGGCCTACGACCTGGAACGCAATAACTACGGCGCCTTCGCCGAAATGTTCGTGCCAGTGATCAAGACCGTCGAAGTGACCGCCGCCGCCCGTTACGACACCATCGAAGCGGTCAAGAACCACATCGCCGGCCGCGACATGGGCAACAAGGAATCGGCCGGCACCTACAAGGTCTCGGCCCGCTGGCAGCCGTCGCAGTCGTTCCTGGTGCGCGGCTCCTACGGCACCGGCTTCAAGGCGCCGTCGATGCTCGACATCGGCCAGCCGCTGGTGGCCGCCGGCTTCACCGCCACGCCATGGAAATGCCCGGACATCCTGGCCGCCGAAAACGGCGCCTACTGCCGTCCCGGCGTCTCCCAGTACAACGTCGTTTCCGGCGGCAACGAAAACCTGAAGCCGGAGAAGTCGAAGCAGTACACCGTGGGCTTCCGCTTCGAGCCGACCTCGTCGTTCTACGTGCAGGCCGACCTGTGGGATGTGCGCATGCGCGACTCCGTCTCGAGCGCATCGGAATCGCTGATCTTCAACAATCCGACCTTCTACCGCGACCTGTTCACCACCTTCGTCGAGCCGGGCAGCGGCCAGACCGTGTGGGCCAAGAAAACATTGTCGATCAACATCGGCCAGACCCATCAAAAGGGTATCGACTGGGAAACGACCTATCGCCACCGCTTCGGCTTCGGCAATCTGAACACCACGTTGAACGGCACCTACCTGCTCAAGTCGGACCGTACCGAGGCGGGCACCAAGGACGTGTGGGTCAACAGCATGAACATTTTCGGCAGCAACGACCAAGTCTCGTTCCGCCACGTGATCCGCCTGTCGACCACGCTCGACACCGGCGCGTTCTCGAACTCGCTCATCGCCAACTACCGCAACGGTTACACCGACGCGTCGGCCACGTCTTACAACCTGGGCACCAACAAGAACGAAACGTTCCGCATCGAAGTGCCGTCGCACCTGACCTTCGACTGGCAGGGCAAGTGGCAGGCGACCAAGGAATTCGGTCTGCGCGCCGGCGTGAAAAACCTCGCCGACCGCAATCCGCCGTTGTCGTTGCGCGCCTCGTCGGGCCACCAGATCGGTTACGATCCGCGCTACGCCGACCCGATGGGCCGCACCTTCTACCTGACCGGCAACTACACCTTCTAAGGCGACCGTCCGGGCCTGCCGGCCCGGACGCGACGAAAAGCCCCCACCAGCATGAACGCGGTTTCAACCGCGTTCCGCCGGTGGGGGCTTTTCTTATGGCGCGCCGGCCGCGTGGGCGGTCGGCAACCCGCCGGGCTTAGGGCTCGGCGCCGGCTTGCTCCAGGCCGCGCGCCAGGCTCGAGATGCTGGGGTTGTCGATGAACACGCAGCGCGTGCCCGTGCGCTTGCAATAGTCCTTGACCCGCCAGTAGGCGCTGTGGCTGATGCAGCCGGTCTGGCAGATCACCAGGTCGGCCGCCGCCAGGCTGGCGTCGAGGCGGTTGGCGTTGTCCTCCAGGCCGCCGTCGTGGTGGGCGAACTGCGCGCCCTCGCGTTCGATGAGTTCTCGGTAGGTGGCGACGTTGCCCGACCGACCGCCGACGCACAGCACGGCCCGGTCGCTGAGGCGCAGCGGCATCTTCATGACATGCTCGACCACCTGGCGCGTTTCCTCCTGGATCGGCGCCGGCGGCTCGACGACGCGCAGCGCCTCGGCCTTGAGTTCGGCGATCTGCAGCCGCAGCGCGCGCTCGCGCTCGTCCATCTGGGCCAGGCGCTCGGCCAGCTTGGCGCGCGTCTCCAGGCCCGGGATCGACTCGCGCAATTGTTCCAGTTCGGTGCGCAGCGAGTCGACCATGCTGTCCTTGCCCACCAGTTGCGCGCGCAACTGCATCAATTGCGCGGCGTGGCGCTCGGCGTCGGCGCTTTTCTCGGCCAGCAGGGCGGCGCCGCGCTGCTGCGCCTTGGCCAGCTCGTGCGTCAGGCGGGCGTTCTCGGCCAGCGTGGTGTTGAACTTGCCGATGTCGGCGCGCACGCAGGCGCCGGCCTGGTGTTGCACCATATGCAGGTCGCGGCACATTTGTTCTTCCAGCTCGCTGTTGCAGCGCGGGTGTGTCAGGCCTGCCCAGAAGGCGCCGGCGACGTCGCCGGCGGCGACGGCGGCGCGCCACAGCTCGCCGACCTGCTCGGTCGTCTTGGCGCCGCGGAAGCGCAGCAGCACCGGCGCATAGCGGCGCTCCAGTTCCTTTTGCAGCGCCTCGGACAGGCGGTTGCGGGTGCCGCATTCGGTGACCGCGCCCACGTGCACTTCGTAATCGTCGGCCACCACCTTGCCGTTGGTGACTTTATCGACCAGCTTGCGCAGCACGCCCAGCGGGAAGCCGACGCCGACCATCGGACAATGGCAGGCGTGGCCCAGCTCCCACAGCCGGCGGCGGCGCGAGGTTTGCGCCTCGGGCTGCTCGGCGAGGATGCCGGCGACGCTGTTGATGACCGGCTTGAGCACTTGCTGGCGCGGCGGCTCGTTCGCTTGCAGCGTGCCGATCTGGTCGGCGCGGGCCGGTGCCGAGGTGGACGACGGGTGGACGCCGCCGGCCATTTGCGGCATGGCGGCGGCGACGATGGCCGCCAGCGGATCGTGTTTCTCGCACATCGAATCGTCTCCTCAGGCGGTGGCCGGCGTGTTGCGGGCGCGCGCCATGATGCGGCTGAGGAAGTTGCTCTTTTCCTGCTCGCGCATCGTGCGTTCGACCACGGCGGCCCACTGCTCGGACAACTGCTGGCAGGTGGCGCTGAGCACCGGCGCCAGGTCGGGCAGGCTGGCGAGCGCCTTCAGGTGGCGTTCGATCACCGAGGCCAGCTTGACGCAGCCGCCGGCGGCCTCGCCGCCGGCCATGTAGTGCGACATCAGATGCAGCACGGCGGACAGCATCAGTTCGGGATTATGTGCGCCCTGCGACGGCGCGAGGAAAATTGGATTGCTACGGTCTAAGGCCATCAAACGCTCCTGTCGGATCTGGTCGATTGGGAGTGCGGCTGGCGTATGGCTGGCGACTCGGGGGAGTGGGCGCGGCGGCGCCCGGATCACGCGTAAAGTGGATTAACGTGCTGACGTGCTGACGTGCTGACGGTGACGCGCTGACGGGCCGGCCGGCGCACCGGCTGGCCACGCCCGGTCAGGATCAGGCCGTCAGGATCAGCTTGTTGAGCTGGGTGACGCGCAGGCGGTAGACGCGGCCGGCATGTTCGATCTCGACTTCGCGGCCGCCGTCCATCAGGCCGGCGCTGCTGATGCGCTTGACCGGCGCGACGGCCGAGACGTTCGCGGCGGACACCACGGCGGGGGACGGGCGGGGGGCCAGCGCTGGCTGCGACAGGGGCATGGTAGTAGTCATCGTCGTTTCTCCTTTAAATAAGAATGATTCGTATTTGCATTCATTATTGTGGAAGGCGGGGAGGAATGCAAGACTTATTTGATATGAAAGTGTCCCGTGCCGGCGGGGGCGCAGTCGGGCCGCATTCGGGCCGCAGTCGGACGGGGCACGGGCAAAAAAATGGCCCGGCGGGGAGGCCGGGCCGAAGGCTGGGTAATACCCGTTAAGCTACAGCGCGGCCAGCAACTGGCCCGGCGTGACCGCCTCGCCCGCCTTGCTCTTGGCCGCCGCCAGCTGCTTGGCGCGGGTGCGCGACGGCGGCAGGCGTCGCAGCGTTTTGAGCGCCTCCGGGTCCTTGATGCCGATGGTGCGCTGGTCCACGCTGATGAGGCCGATTTCGTTAAAGGCCGACAAGGTGCGGCTGACCGTCTCCAGGGTCAGGCCCAGGTAGCTGCCGATCTCGTGGCGGGTCATGCGCAGGTTGAACAATTTGCTCGAATACCCCATCTGCGCGAAGCGGTCGGCCAGCGACACCAGGAAGCGCGCCACGCGGGCCTCGGCACTGAGCGCGCCCAGCATGCCGATCATCGCCTGTTCGCGCACCAGCTCGCGGCTCATGACGCCGTACATCATGTTTTCCAGTTCCAGGTGCACGCGGCCGAGCGCGGTGAGCTTCTTGAACGGCAGCAGGATCAGGTCGCAGTCCGACAGCGCCACCGCCTCCGACGAGTAGTGGCGCGTGTGGATGCCGTCGACGCCGAGCATGTCGCCCTTCATCGGGAAGCTGAGCACCTGTTCGTTGCCGAACTCGTCGATCAGCACGGTTTTCAGGAAACCGGAGTTGACGATGTACAGCGTGTCGAACGGCTGGCCGATCGTGTGGATGCGCTGGCCCGTCTTGAACTGCACGTGCTGGAACAGCAGTTCCTCGGTCGAGACCGAGACGGCTGTGGGAATGTGCAGCAGGTCGCAGACCTCTTTCAGGTTCGACCAGAGCCGTCCCTGACGCTGGCGGCCTGCTTCCATCGACGAGGATTGCATCGTCGTGGTGGTGACTGGGCGAATTTCGGACGTTTGCGTTGACAGCATGTT
>DASVTJ010000119.1:0-5494 GCA_036387635.1 Duganella sp. | reverse complement strand
CGGCAGCAGCAGCCACGCCAGCATCGCCCCCAGCGCGGCGGCGGCCAGCGACAACAGCACCGATTCGGCCATGAACTGCGTCAGCAGCTGGCGCGTGGTGGCGCCCAGCACGCGCCGCATGGCAATCTCGCGCCGGCGCCGCACGGTGCGCAGCGTCGCCAGGTTGACGTAGTTCACCACCGCCAGGCCGAGGATCAGCAAGCCGGCCGCGCCCATCGCCAATACCAGGCGCTTGTCGCCGCGCGCGCCGGTGCCCATGGTGTTGGCGACGCTGCGGTCGAAGTAGGCGTCGGCCAGCGGACCCAGGTCGACATCGACCATCTTGCGCTGTCCCAGCGCGTCCTTCATTTCAGGCGTTAAGATAGCGCCCCACGGCGCGGTGTCGACCACTGCCTGCAGCACCTGGAGCAGCGCCTGCGGCGTGACGCCGGGACCGGTCTTGACGTAGATGCGGCCGGCGATGCCCATCCAGTTCGACAGCACCTGCCGGCGCTCCTGTTCAGACCATAACGCGCTGCCGATGCCGACCATGGCACCGAACTGCAGGGTGCTGGCGGCGGGGCGGTCGGGCAGCACGGCGCGCACCTGCAAGGTTTGGCCGCCGATGACGATGGTGCGGCCCAATGGGCTGGTGCTGCCGCTGCCGTCGCCAAACAGCCGCGCCGCCATCTGCCGCGTCAGCGCCAGGCCGTCGGGCATTGTCAGCGCCTGCTGCAAGCTGCCTTCGAGCGCGCGCAGGCCGGCGATATGTTCGAACGCCGGATCGACGGCGGTCACTTCAAGCTCGATCGCTCTTCCCGCGATCAGCGCGGTGTTTTTGGAAGGCCACCAGACGCTCGCCTCCAGCGGCAGGCCGCTGCGCAGCGCCACCTCGCGTATCGCAAATGGCGTGTACTCCATCCACTGCGGTTGCGGGATGAAGTTGATCCGATGCTTGATGACAAATACCCGCTCGCGCTGCGGCACGTCGCGGTCGTAGCTGAACGAGTGGTAGACGAATCCCAGCAGCAGGAAGCAGACGGCGAAGCCGGTCGCCAGTCCAAGCAGCTCGACGGCGGAATGAAACGGTTGGCGCGCCAGCAGACGCCAGCCGCTGCGGAAATCACGCAGATTCATGGCGCGCTCCCGGGGTTCAGGCGGCTTGCAGGGCGTCGACCATGATGCGGCCGTCGAGCAGGTTGATGGTGCGCGACGCCTGCGCGGCGTGGTCGGGCGAGTGCGTCACCATTACCACCGTCGTACCCTCGGCGTTGATCTCGCGCAGCAGGCGCATGACTTCGTCGCCGTGCGCGGTGTCGAGGTTGCCGGTCGGTTCATCGGCCAGCAGCACGGCGGGGCCGGCCACCAGCGCGCGGGCGATCGCCACGCGCTGCTGCTGTCCGCCCGACAGCTGCGATGGACGGTGCGCGGCGCGGTGGCCGACACCCAATTTATCGAGCATCGCCGTGACGCGCTCGCGCCGCTCGCGCGCTGGCGTACCGTTGTATTCGAGCGCCAGCTCGACGTTTTCGAACACGGTGAGCTCCTCGATCAGGTTGAAGCTCTGGAAAATGAAGCCGATGCGGCCGCGCCGCAGCTGGTTCAGTTTCGATTCGCTCCAGCCGGCCACGTTGCGGCCTTCGAACCAGTACTCGCCGTGGTTGGGCACATCGAGCAGCCCGAGGATGCCCAGCATGGTCGACTTGCCGCAGCCGGACGGCCCGGTGATGGCGACGTATTCGCCCGCTTCGATCTCCAGGTCGATGCGGTCGAGCGCCGTGGTCTGGATTTCCCCTGCCTGGTGGATTTTGCTGATGCCGACGAGTTTGAGCATGTGGTGTGCCTTTTGGTGGTGTGGAGTGAATTTACTGCGTAATTTGCAGCCTGGGTGAATTTCCGTAGGCGGCGTAGCTCGACAGGATCACCTTGTCGCCGGCCGCCAGTCCTTCGAGCACTTCGATCTGGCCGTTGTTGCGGCGGCCGATGCGCACCGCCCGCCGTTGCGCGCCTCGCCCCGTGGCGTCGATCGCGTAGACCCAGGCGCCGCCGCTATCGTTGATGAAGGCGCCGTTGGGCAGCAGCAGCGCCGGCGCCGGCTCGCCCAGCGTGATGCGCGCGTCGAGGCTTTGTCCGGGGTTGAGCACCGGCGGCTGGCCGTTTGGGAACACCATTTCGACGGTGAAGCGGCCATCCTTGATCTGCGGGTAGATGGTGCTGATGTCGGCGGCGTAGGTTTTGTCGTCCTGTTTGACGCTGCCGCGCCGGCCGACGGCCATGCGATTGAGGTAGTACTCGTCGACGCTGGCCGAGAGCTTGAAGCGCAGCGGATCGTCGATGCGGCCGATGTTTTTGCCGGTGGCGATCGATTCGCCCACTTGCAGGCGGAAATTTGTCAGGCGGCCAGCGACCGGCGCGCGCACGGCCAGCGCGTCGACGGTGCCGGAGACCAGCTTGAGGCCCGAGTTCAGGCCATCGATGGCGCTTTCGAGCTGCTGCGCGGCGGCGCCGCGCACCTTGTTCTCGGTGTTGGCCGCGCGCTGCTCGGTCGCCAGCAGGTGTTGCTGTTGTTGTAGCGTGTCGGCCGACTCCTCCAGCGCCACGCTGGAGATGAAGCCCTGCGCGGCCAGCCGCGCGTTGCGCTGGTGCCGCTTGCGCGCCTGGTCCACCGCGAACCGAAGCTCGTCGAGGCGGCGGCGATGGTCGCTGGCGCTGGCCTCCTGCGCCACGCGCAGGTTCGACAGATTGAAGATGCTGACCGCGTGTTCCGACTGGCGCGCCAGCAGCTCCAGGTTGCGCTGGGGGTTGGAGATGCGGAACAGGAGCTGGCCTTTTTCGACCAGCGCGCCGTCGCTCGCCAGCACTTCCTCGACCCGGCCCGACTCCACCGAATCGAGGATCACGGAGTTCAGTGGCTCGGCGTTGGCGCGTACAACGATTTCGTCGATGAAGACACCGCGCGCGGCCTGGCCGATGCGCAGGTCGGCGCCGTCGATCTGCAAACCACGCGGCATCCACGCCCACAGCCCGTAGCCGGCGGCGGCCACCGCCAGCATCGAGGCGCCGGCGATGGCGATGGCCTTGCCGCGCCGGCGCGGCACCACCGTGTCCATCGCCGCGCCGCTGGCCGGCAAATTCGTCGATGGCGGGCCAATATTTTTTTTGATCTGCATACAGGCCTTAGAGCAAAGCCTGTGCCAAGCCCGAAATGCGCGATTCGACGCGTTTTGCCTCGCAATCGGGCGCCAGGTGTTCAGTTCCGAACACTCGCCGTTGTTCGCCATTATTCGCCGTTGTTCGGAATCGAACACCGGCCGGCAGCGCGGGGCGGGGTGCGGCGCCGCGCCTTGTCCACAGCGCCTTTCGCGCTGCTAGAATGCCTGCATGACCACCCATGTTCTGATACTCGATGATGACGCCGATGTCGCCACCGCCGCGCAATTGCTGCTGCGGCGCCGCTATGGCCAGGTCGTCACGCTGTGCGATCCCGCCGGCTTGCCGTCGCTGCTTGTGCAGGGCGTGCCGGACGTGGTGCTGCTCGACCTCAATTTTACGCCCGGCTGCATCGACGGCGCCGAAGGGCTGGCCCTGCTCGACGTGCTGCGCGCGCAGGCGCGGCCGCCGGCGGTGATCGCCATGACCGCGTATGCCGACGTGCCGTTGGCGGTGGAGGCGCTCAAGCGTGGCGCAGGGGACTTCATCACCAAGCCGTGGGACAACGCGCGGCTGGTGGCGGCGATCGATCAGGCGCTGGCACGGCGCGCGGTGCTGCGCGGATCGTCGTCGGCGGCGCCGGAGCTGATGGGCGAGTCGGGCGCGATGCGCGAACTCAAGGCGCTGATCGGCAGCGTGGCGCCGACCGAGGCCAATGTGATGGTGCTCGGCGAAAACGGCGTCGGCAAGGAGCTGGTGGCGCGCGCCATCCACGCGCTGTCGCGCCGCTCGGCGGGCACGCTGCTGGCGGTGGACATGGGAGCGCTGCCGGAATCGACTTTCGAGAGCGAGTTGTTCGGTCATCGCAAAGGCTCGTTCACCGATGCGAAGTCGGATCGGGCGGGGCGCTTCCAGGCTGCGCGCGGCGGCTCGCTGTTCCTCGACGAAATCGGCAATATGCCACTGGCCGCGCAAGCCAAGCTGCTGACGGCGCTGGAGCGGCGCGAGGTGACACCGATCGGCGCCGACAAGCCGGAAGCGATCGATGTGCGCATCATCAGCGCCACCAATCTGGACGAGGCGCGTCTGTTCGATCCGTCGGAGTTCCGGCCCGACTTGCTGTTTCGGTTGAATACGATCGTGATCCGGGTGCCGCCGCTGCGCGAGCGGCGCGAGGACATCCCGCTGCTGCTGGCGCACTATCTGAAGCTGTATGAGTTGCAGTATCAGCGGCCGGCGCGCAACGTGGCCGCAGCGGCGATGGTTGGCTTGCGGGCGCACGCATGGCCCGGCAATGTGCGCGCGCTGCGCCACGCGTGCGAGCGCGCCGTCATTCTTGGACAAGGCGCGGAATATGGCCTTGGAGATTTCGGCCTTCCTGCCAATGATGTTGGCGTTTCGGCCGCGACAGGGGTAGCGCCGGCAGGCGCGTACCTGCCGGCCTTCGCGCTCGCGCAAGGCGCGGCTATCGCCAGTGGCGGCAGCCCCGCCAACGCCAACGCCAACGCCATCGCCTGCGCTGCCGGCGCCGCCAGCCTCGCCAGCTCCGCCTCCAACATCGACGCCGCCACGCCTCATTCGACCCCTGGCGACATGACGCTCGGCGCTTTGGAGCGCGACGCCATCGCCAGCACGCTGGCCCAATTCAACGGCAACATCAGCCACGCAGCCAAAACGCTGGGTATCAGCCGCGCGGCCTTGTACCGCAAGCTCGGCAAGCATGGCATCTGAGCGCGCGCTCAAGCTGGGCGTAACGGCCAGCGTGCTGGCGCTGATGGCGCTTGCCGTGGCCGCCGACGCGCTGGCCGCCACGCCGTCGCCGCGCCGAGTGGTGCTATGCGCGCTGCTCGGCCTTGTTCCCCTTTGCACGCTGTGGCAATGCCTGCGAAAGCTTGGCCCGCGCATGCCGCGCATGGAGCGGCAGCGTGGCAAAAGCGGCGGCCGGAGCGACGATGTCGCGGCCGACGGCACCCGCCAAAACGCGCTGGCCGCGACGGTGCTGGCCTTGGAGGCGCGGCTTGAACACGCGCCGATCGCGCTGTTCCGCATCCAGAACGCCGGCGGTGCCGGCCAGGTCGCGCCGCTCAACGCCAGCGCGCGCAGGCTGCTGGCACCGGGCCGCGCCAGCGCGCCGCACGAGCTGCACCAGCTATTGGCGGCACAGCCGGTCGGCCAGCGCAGGTTGGTCAGCTTCGACACCGAACGCGGTGGCGAGCGCGCGCTGGTCGCCATCTCGGCGCTGTCGGTGCAGGGATCGGCGCAGCGCCTGGCCGCGCTGATGCCGGTCGAAAGCGAACTGGAAGCCGAAGCGCTGAACGCCTGGCGCGAACTGGTGCAAGTGCTGACCCACGAAATCATGAATTCC
>DASVTJ010000118.1:0-2625 GCA_036387635.1 Duganella sp. | reverse complement strand
CCGTAGCGGGTGACATAGCCGAGCGCCGGCAGCTTGTGTTCGTCCCGGTCGATCAGGCTGCGGCCGAACTGGCCGCGCCGCGAAACGTGGATCTGATGGATCGCCGTCGCGTCGGTCGGCATCGGCCACGCGCCGATCTCCTCGAGTATCTGGCGGCTCCCGTACGACAGCGCGATCGAGCGCGGGTCTTTGCTGGCCTGGGCCAGCGATCTGGCGTCGATCAACGCGACGCGGGCGGCAGGGACGCCGCGCTTGACCAGCAGCGCGGCCAGCGCCATGCCAGCCGGGCCGGCGCCGCAAATGGCGACGTCGTACGCCGGCGCGGAGGCGGCCGCAGCGGCCGCGCGATTCTCTTGCGGCGCCGATGCCGGCAAGGCGCCCGCACCGTTGTTGTAAGAATCAGTCATCGCTTTGTCGCCGCTTCCCGCATCGTTTCCTCGATCTCGGCCACCGTCTTCGGCGCGGCGGCGCTGAGGATCGTGTGGCCGTCGGCGGTCACCAGCACATCGTCCTCGATGCGGATGCCGGTGTTCCAGTATTGTTCCGGCACGCCGTCGGCCGGGCGCACATAGATGCCCGGTTCGACCGTCAGCACCATGCCCGGTTGCAGCGCGCGCGAGGGCTTGCCGGCCGCGCGGACGTCGCGGTACGCGCCGACGTCGTGCACGTCCATGCCGAGCCAGTGGCCGGTGCCGTGCATGTAGAACTGTAAATAGTGTTTGTTGGCGATGACGTCGTCCAACGCGCCGTGGGCGTCTTTGTTCAGCAAACCCAGATCGAGCATGCCTTGCGCCAGCACCCGCAACGCCGCGTCGTGCGCGCCGGAATACGGCAAGCCGGGGGCGATGGCGTTGAGCGCGGCCGACTGCGCCGCCAGCACCAATTCATACAAGCGCTTTTGCGGCGCGGAGAAGCGCCCATTGACCGGATAGGTGCGGGTGATGTCGGACGCGTAACCATCGAGTTCGCAGCCGGCGTCGATCAACACCAGATCGCCGTCGCGCGTTCGGGCGTTGTTGGCGCTGTAGTGCAGCACGCAGGCGTTGGCGCCCGAGGCGACGATCGAGTTGTAGGCCGGCGCCTGGGCGCCGTTGCGGCGGAATTCGTAGAGCAGCTCCGCTTCGATCTCATATTCGAACATGCCGGGGCGCGAGGTCCGCATCGCGCGGGCGTGCGCGTGCGCCGAGATGGTGGCCGCGCGCAGCATCGTGGACTGCTCGCTGTCGTCCTTGAGCAGACGCATTTCGTCGAGCAGCGGCAGCAGGTCGACGGCGCTGGCCGGCGCGCTGACGCCGGTGCGCGCCATGCGACGCACGTTGCCCAGCCACAGTTTGATTTGCGCGTCGAGCACCGGGTTGCTGGCCAGCGCGCAGTACAGCGCCGGCGCGTCGGCCAGCAGCTTGGTGATTTCGCCGTCGAGGTCCTCGATCGGATGCGCCTCGTCGAAGCCGAAGGCCGCGCGCGCGCCTTCCGGGCCGTGGCGGAAGCCTTCCCAGATCTCGCGGTCGACGTTTTTTTGACGGCAGAACAGGATCGCCCGCGCCGCCGCCGCCGATCCCGACGCCGATGCCGCCGCGTCGCCATCGGCGCGCGCGGCCACCAGCACCACCACGCTTTCCGGCTCGGCAAAGCCGGTCAGGTAATAGAAGTAGCTATCGTGCCGGTACGGGTAGTCGTTGTCGCTGTTGCGCGGCACCTCGGGCGCGGTTGCCAGCACGGCCACCGCGCCGGCCGGCATCTGCGCCAGCACCCGCGCGCGCCGCGCGGCATACACGTCGTTACCGGCCAAGCCGTCGACACGCCCGCCGCCCGACATCACTGCACGCCCTTGGCGGCCGGCACCATCGACGCCGGCGGCGCGTTCAGCAACTCGAGCTGCCGCACGGTGCCGACGTTGTGCCATTCGCCCTCGTACACCTCGCCGCCGACCTGCCTGGTGTCGATATAAGAACGGATCAGCGGTCCGAGCTTGGCATGCTCGCCGGGCGCGATGCCGTCGAACATCTCCGGCCGATACACGCCGATGTTACCGAAGGTCCACTTCGGCGCGCCATCGGTGGTGTCATTGGTCAGCGCATACATCGTCAGGCCGAAGTCGCCCTCCGGGTGGAAGTCGGGGTTCGGCACCAGGTACAGCCAGCAAACGTCGCGCTGGTCGGCCGGGTAGGCGTTGCCCCACATGTCCTTGTCGTGCAGAACATCCTTGACCTGCTCGAAGTCGAAATACGGGCAATAGATGTCGGCCGAGACGGCCACGAACGGTTCCTCGCCCAGCAGGTGGCGGGCGGTGGCGATGCCGCCGGCCGTCTCCAGCGCCGTTTCCTCGCGCGAGTACAGCAGCTTGGCGCCGTAGCGGCTGCCGTCGCCCAGCGTCTCCTCGATCAAGCCGCCGAGGTGGGCGGTGTTGATGACGATCTCGGTGATGCCGGCGCGTACCAGGTTGAGGATGTGCCAGACGATCAGCGGCCGGCCGCGCACTTTTAATAGCGGCTTGGGGCAGGTGTCGGTCAGCGGGCGCATGCGCTCGCCGCGCCCGGCGGCGAAGATCATCGCTTTCATCGGCGCCTCAGAACGTGTAGCCGACTTGCGGCTGCTTGTCCTCGAGCGCGTCGAGCAGGCGCACCA
>DASVTJ010000117.1:0-2124 GCA_036387635.1 Duganella sp. | reverse complement strand
GCGCCGCATGAAGACGTTGCCGATCTTGTCGACGGTGACCGACATCCCGGCTTCGCGCGCCCAGCCGACGACGAGGTCGCGGCCCTGGCGGTCGAGGTCGGTCAGGGTGAGGCGCTTGACGCCGCCCTTGTCGGTGGCGCCGATTTGGGCCAGTTCCATCAGGGAGTGCCACAGGCGTTGGCCGTTGATGCGCAGGGTGTCGGGCATGGTTATCTTCCGGGGTAGAGACAAGGATTTTCGGCCGCGGTACGGTATGCCACGGTTCGGTGAACGCGTGGACGGCAGAGCCGTCCACCCTACGTCATACGAAGGCCGGGCGGTCGATGTGGCGGCCGGCGCCTTCTTCCGCGCGCAGGTCGCCGCGTTCGTAGACGAGCTTGCCGGCGGCGATGGTGTGGGTTGGAATGCCGCGTACGGTGCGGCCTTCGAAGACGTTGAAGCCGCCTTTTGCGAACTGGGTTTTTGCCGAAATCGTCCTCGTGCCGTTCGGGTCCCAGACGACGATATCGGCGTCGGCCCCAGTCGCGATCACGCCCTTGCGCGGGTACATATTGAAGATCTGCGCGGCGTTGGTCGAGGTGACGCGCACGAATTCGGAAGGCGTCAGCGTGCCCGAGTTGACGCCCGCGTCCCAGACCACGGCCATGCGTTCCTCGACGCCGCCGCAGCCGTTCGGGATGCGCGTGAAATTGCCGGCGCCGGCGGCCTTTTGTTCTGCGCAGAAGGTGCAGTGGTCGGTCGCCGTCGTGTGCAGGTTGCCGCCGCGCAGTCCTTGCCACAGCGCCGCCTGGTGGTGCTTGCCGCGAAACGGCGGGCTCATCACGTGGCCGCGCGCGAAATCCTCGTCTTCGCTGTCGTACACGCTGTCGTCGATGACCAGGTGTCCGGCCAGCGCTTCGCCATACACGCGTTGCCCCTTGGCGCGGGCGCGGGCGATGGCGTCGAGCGACTCGGCGCACGACACGTGCACGATGTACACCGGTGTGCCGAGCACGTTGGCGATCGCGATCGCCCGGTTCGCCGCTTCGGCCTCGACTTCCGGAGGACGCGACAGCGGATGTGCCTTCGCGCCGGTGATGCCGCGCGCCAGCAGCTCCTGCTGCAACTGGAACACCAGCTCGCCGTTCTCGGCATGCACGGTCGGGATCGCACCCAGCTCCAGCGCGCGCCTGAAGCTGTTCACCAGCGTCTCGTCGTCGGCCATGATCGCGTTTTTATACGCCATGAAGTGTTTGAAGCTGTTCACGCCGTGCTCTCGCACCAGCGTGCCCATCTCGGCATGCACCGACGCGTCCCACCAGGTCACGGCCACGTGGAAGGTGTAGTCGCCGGCCGATTTCCTCGCCCAGCCGCGCCAGGTACGGTAAGCCTCCAGCAGCGACTGCTTCGGGTCGGGAATCACGAAGTCCATGATGGTGGTCGTGCCGCCGGCAAGGCCGGCCGCGGTACCGGTGAAGAAATCGTCGGCCGTCACGGTGCCCATGAAGGGCAATTGCATGTGGGTGTGGGTGTCGATCCCGCCCGGCATCACGTACTGTCCGTCGGCGTCGATGACGGTGGCGTTCGCGGGCGCGTCGATGCTGTCGCCGACGGCCACGATCTTGTCGCCGAAACAGAGCACGTCGCCGCGGAAGGCACGGTCGGCGTTCACGATGGTGCCGCCACGGATAATCGTCGTCATGGACACTCCTGGTCAGTAATGGATCGGATGAGAGGCGTCAGGTCGCGGATTCAGTTCGAAAATCAGGCAGGCGAATCGGCGGCCGTGCGCAGCGTCTGCGCCGTACGGCCCTTCATCATCAGGCCGTACACGACGGCGGCGATGACCACGCCGACGAACCAGGCATAGGTGTAAATCGCCTTGAAGGTCTCGCCCACGTTCGGGAACGAGGCCGGCAAGGCCGCGTTCAGGAAGCCCGGCAGGTTGGGCAGCACGCCGGCGGCAAAGGCGATGATCGCAGCAATGTTCCAGCCGCCGCGGTAGGTGTAGACGCCCTGGTCGCGGTACAGCTGGTCGACGTCGAGTTCGGTCTTGCGAATGAAGTAATAGTCGATGATCATGATGCCGGCGATCGGTCCGAGCAGGGCCGAGTATCCCGTCAGCCAGATGAAGATGTAGTTCTG
>DASVTJ010000116.1:0-9235 GCA_036387635.1 Duganella sp. | reverse complement strand
GCCTCGCCGCCTTTCTGGCCGGCCCGGCGGGCCTCTTCCGAGTCGAACTCGTGCGCGGTACCTTTCTGGTGGGCGGCTTGCCCGCCTTTGCTGGCGATCGCGCGCTGCGTGGCTTCATCCATTGCCGCGAAGCCGCGCTTGGCCGTGCCCTTCGGCTTCGGCTGGTCGTTATCCGAGTTGTTGCTGTTACTTGCCATAACTGCCTCCTGGTGTGTGCTTGTGGTATCCGTCGAGTGAGTGGGGAGCGGCGACGTAAATGCTTGCTCTGTGTGATTAGAGGTGCAAAATTGACGGAAGTTCCACATGAAGCGAACTGATTAGTGACGCATCTGGCTGCCGGCCTGGTACTGCGCCATTTGTTCCGACGCGCGCGAGGTCTGTTCCGACGCCTGCTGCACGAATTCCTCGGCCACGGCGCTGGTCGAACGGCGCACCGCCGGCATGTGGTCGGCGGCCGTGCGCGCCATCGTCGAGGTGCCATTGCTGAGGATCTCGGTCAGGCGGCGCTGGTAGTTTTGCAGCGCGCCGCCCGGCGCCGGCTGCGTGCCCGTGGTGGACGCCGATTGCGGGGCGTCCTTGCCGGCCATCAGGCGCTGGCTGTTGGCGCCGGCTTCGGCCAGCAGGTCGCGGCCCAGTTGCAGGTTCAACTCGGTCAGGCTGCGCATCGTTTCGAGCGAGCGCTGCCCCATGTCGGTGTACAGCGTGAGCACGGTTTCCATGTGCGAGCGCAGCGCGGGTGTGATGAATTGGGGGGTAAAGGGAGAAAGCATCGTAAACCTCGTCAAGTGCTGGTTAAAAAAGGCCGGGCGCGCGGCCAGGCAATGTGGTCAACACAGACATAGACGCCACATGGGCGGGAAGGTTCCAAAATTGTACGGACGTGCCAGTTTTACCGGATGAGCCCAGCCGTGCGACAATACCGGCCTTGTTATTGTTCTGTTGATATCGAAATCGACCTGGATCGCCATGACCACGCCTACCAATCCCGAATACATACTGACTATCTCCTGCCTGGATCAGCGCGGCATCGTTCATCGCGTCTCGGGTTTTCTGGCCGACCATGGCTGCAACATCATCGATTCGGCGCAGTTCGGCGATAGCGAATCGCGCCTGTTCTTCATGCGCGTGCATTTCGCGCTGGAAGAGCACACTATCGACGACGAGCTGCTGCGCGCCGATTTCGGCCTGCTGGCGGCCGACATGGGCTTGACGTGGGAATTGCGCGACGCCCGTTACAAGCCGCGCGTGATGCTGATGGTGTCGAAGATCGGCCACTGCCTGAACGATCTGCTGTTCCGCTACAAGAGCGGGCTGCTGCCGGTGGAAATTCCGGCGATCGTCTCGAACCACATGGATTTCTACCAGCTGGCGGCCAGCTACAACATCCCGTTCCACCACCTGCCGCTGGCGGCCGGGGCGCCGCACGAGGCCAAGCTGGCGCAGGAAGCCAAGGTCATCGACCTGATGAACACGCACCAGATCGACCTGGTGGTGCTGGCGCGCTACATGCAGATCCTGTCGCCCGGCCTGTGCACGGCATTGAAAGGGAAGGCGATCAACATCCACCATTCCTTCCTGCCGAGTTTTAAGGGCGCCAAGCCGTACGCGCAGGCGCACCACCGCGGCGTGAAGCTGATCGGCGCGACCGCGCACTTCGTCACCGGCGATCTGGACGAAGGTCCGATCATCGAGCAGGATGTCGAGCGGGTCGACCACGCGATGGATGCCGACACGCTGTCGGCGATCGGCCGCGACGTCGAGTGCGTGGTGCTGGCGCGCGCCGTGAAGTGGTTCGTCGAGCACCGCATTTTGCAAAACGGCGACAAGACCGTCGTCTTCAAATAACCGTCGACTTCCACAGCGGTCAACCTTAAAAATTTTACGAGATTTACCGATGGCACTCAAAGCAACAATCTACAAAGCCGACCTGCAAATCGCGGACATGGACCGCAATTTCTACGAGACCCAGGTGCTGACGTTGGCGCGGCATCCGTCCGAGACCGACGAGCGCATGATGGTGCGCCTGCTGGCGTTTGCGATCCACGCCAACGAGGCGCTGACCTTCACCAAGGGCTTGTTCGACGTCGAAGAGCCGGACATCTGGCAGAAGGATCTGACCGGCGCGATCCAGTTGTGGATCGAAGTCGGCCAGCCCGACGAGAAGGTCATCCTGAAGGCCAGCGGCCGTTCCGAGCACGTCTACGTGTACAGCTACGCGGCCACCAGCCATATCTGGTGGAAGTCGCTGGCCAACAAGGTCGAGCGCTGCAAGAACCTGACCGTGATTAACCTGAACGCCGACGCCACCGAGCAGCTGGCCCGCATGGCACAGCGTTCGATGCAGTTGCAGTGCACGATCCAGGACGGCCAGATCTGGCTGACCGACGGCGTCACCACGGTCGAAGTGGGCCGCGAAACCTTCAAGGGCGAGCGCTGATGCACACGGCCGTCCTTCCAGTCGGTTGACGGATGGCCGGACCCCGCTAGCTACGCTCGTAACCCGCAACAACAAGAAAATGGATAGCGTCACCCCCGGCGCTACCATCAAGCCGTTGACCTACAGTCGGGTCCACGTCGCCCACTGAGCGCACCGCTTGGTTTTCATCCGACGATGGCGCCGCCTTTCATCTCCCGCAGAACACTGTCGAGCACGTCAACACGATCTTGCGCCCATGTTGGTGCGGGAGACCACGCGCGCCATTTCTCCCGCTGGGTTGAGTTTTTTTGAGGCGCGCCAAAGGGCGTTCGCCAGCAGACGTGCTCGGCAAGAATGTCAAGCGCTACACTGTGTTGATGAAAAGTCGCAGCGACACCTTGTACAAGCAGCTGTTCGCGCATCCCGAAATTGTGCGTGACCTGTTGACGGCGTTTTTGTCGGCGGAGTGGGCGCGCTCTTTGGAGGTCGGCGCGTTCGAGCGCGTCAACGCCAGCTACGTCAACGATCGCGGCAAGGCGCGTCACGACGATCTGGTCTGGCGTGTCAACATAGGCGGCGACTGGGTGTATGTCTATCTACTATTGGAGTTTCAGTCCCGCTCCGATCCGTGGATGGCGTTGCGCATGCAGGTCTATGTTGGACTGCTGTGTCAGGATCTGGTCGCGCAGCACAGGCTGACCCGATTTGGGAAACTGCCGCCAGTCTTGCCGATCGTGTTGTATCACGGCCGCAAACCTTGGCGCGCGAGTACAGATTTGGCGGCCCTGATGCTGCCGCCGCCAGAGGGGCTCGAGCGATTCCAGCCGCGTCAACATTATTTGCTGGTCGACCAGCATCGGAACCTCGGCGCCGATAGCCAATCCAACGTGTTGGCGATTCTGTTTCGCTTGATGCGCTCGCATAGTGATGCCGATATGCGCGAAGCGTTGTTTGCGTTTGCGGCGCGCATGAAATCTGCTGACATGCTGCGCGCCCGCGACAGCCTGACGCGCTGGGTACAGTCGATGTTACAGGACGAATTCCGCGAAACGCCATTGAGTTTGGAGGAGGGGCCGGTTATGTCTATCTTGTTCGACAAACGTTTTAAAAAGTACGAGGATTTGCTGGAATATGAGGCGATCGAACGGGGGCGCGTCAAGGGGCGGGAAGAGGGCGCTCGTCTGGCATTGCAAGATATTGTCAGGACAATCGTAACGGATTACAAGCACGAGCTGCCTGCTGATCTGGACGAGAAAATTTCGCAGGCCGAAGAGGACGAGCTTAAGGGCTGGATCAAGTTGTCAATGAGCGGCGCCGAGCCACGGCAAATATTTGCCGGACACTGACGCCGCATGCCTGGCCGCTTGCGCGTGCGCGTGCTTACCGCGGCGCCGCGCCCAGTCGCTTGATGCTGCCGGAGCCGAGGATGTTCTGGCTCAGCGCCGGGTCGCCGTAGTAGCCGATGCCGCCGGAGCCGGCCACGCTGCCGCTCAGCGCCTTGGTCGCCCACACCGTCGCCTGTCCCGAGCCGCCGATGCTGACCGCCGCGTCGCGCGCCGCCAGCTTGCGGGCTTGCACCTCGCCCGAGCCGCCGATCGAAATCTGCAAGCGCTTCACATTGCCGCCCACGTTCAAATTGCCGCTGCCGCCCAGCGACACCGCCAGCGACTCGGCGCGCAGTTCGCGCACGTTCAGCTCACCCGAGCCGCCGAGGTCGAACTGCATACGCTCGGCGTTCAGCTTGTCGGCCGCGACCGCGCCCGAACCGGCCACCGATACGCGCTCCAGCGTGCGCGCCATGACCACGATATTCAGGTTGCGCGTCTCCAGCGACAGGTTCTTCTTGGCCGGGCGAATCCGCAGCGTGCCTTTCTCCACCACCGTCTCGACCAGCGCTTGCAGGTTGTCGTCGGTCTCGACGGTGACGCCTTCGGTATTGCCCTGGCGGATCTCGACGTCGCCGCCGATACTGGTGGCAACGGCGCTGAAGTGGCCGACCTCGCGGTTCTGCTTGACGATCTTCCCGTTGCCCTGGACGCGCTCGCCGCCGGACCAGCTTGACGGTCCGGCCAGCGCCAGATTGGCCGGCGTCGCGGCCGTGAGCATGCCGGCGGCCAAGATCAGGATAAGCAGCGTGCTGCGAACGGCGGTAGGGGTGCTCATGGCGTTTTCCTTGTTGGGTTGTCTTGAGCATCGATACTATGGCCCCGGCGCCGAAGGCGACAGCGCGTTGCGACAGACTGCATACTTGGCATGCTGGAATGCGTTCAGCCGGCATTGGCGGTGACGCCATGAGGTATCATTCGGCCTTACTTCGCAATACCTATCTGGATCGACATGCTTATCATCACCATCAAACAGGGCAAGGAAAAGAGCTTGCTGGCCGGCGACCCCTGGATTTACCCCACCGCGATCGACAAGGTCGACGGCAAGCCGCAGGAAAAAATGAAGCCGGGCTCGACCGCTATCGTCCAGAGCTCCGCGCGCCAATTCATCGGCCGCGCCGCCTATAACTCCAAGTCGCAGATCCGCGCCCGCATCTGGACCTACAAGGAAGACGAGCCGATCGATCACGCGATGATGAAACGCCGCGTCAAGGCGGCCATCGCCAAGCGCGCGGCCGCCATCCGCGCCGCCGGGCCGAACGCGCTGGTGCCGGTGATCCTGGGCGAGGAGGACGGCCTGTCCGGCCTGCTGGTCCACGGCTGGGGCGGCGTCAACGGTTATCTGATCTGCCAGTTCCAGTCCGGCGGCGTCGACGCCTGGAAGGTGCCGATCGTGCAGGCGCTGCTGGCCGAGACCGGCTGTCCCAACGTCTACGAGCGTTGTGACGATCTGATTCGTAAAGGCGAGGGCTTGCCGCTGTTTTCCGGCGCGCTGGCCGGCGACGAGCCACCCGAGCACGTGCTGGTCATCGAAGGTAACAAGCGCTACAGCATGGACTTGTGCACCGGCTTCAAATATCCAAAACTGATGGGCTGATGGGCTGATGGGCTGAGAGGCGGTCAATCCAGCGGAATCGCGCGGTAGCGGTTGACCTCGTTGCCGTCGACCGGCGGCGCGTTGTTGCCCCAGGCGCTGCGCAGGTAGGAGACCACTTGCGCCACCTCGGTGTCGTTGAGCACGTGGCTGAACGGCGGCATGCTGTACGGGCGCGGATTGCCGGCCGTGCCGGGCGCGAAGCCGCCGTTGAGCACGATGCGGATCGGATTGACCGCTTGCTCCATTGTCAACGCGCGGTTGCCCGCCAGCGGCGGGTAGCCGGGCGGCATGCCGGTGCCGTCGGCGCGGTGGCATTGGGCGCAGTGCTTGTCGTACAGCTTGGCGCCGGCGGTGAGAAACGCCGTCGCCTGCGCCCCGGTGTCGCGTTCGAATGTGAATTCGACGCGTTGCGCCGGCAGCGCCCGCAGATACACCGCCATCGCGTTGATGTCGCTGTCGCTCAAATATTGCAGGCTTTCCCTGACCACTTCGGCCATCGGCCCGAACACGGTGGCGCGCGGCGACACGCCGGTCTTCAGCAGCGCCGTGATGTGCTCCTGCCGCCAGTCGCCCAGGCCGGCCTCGGCGTCGGCGTTGAGCGACGGCGCGTACCAGCCTAGCACCGGAATCAGTCCGCCCGACAGGCGCTCGCCGCCATCCTTGCCTGCGCCGCTGACGGCGCCAAGCGCGTTGCGCGGGCTGTGGCAAGCGCTGCAATGCCCCAGTCCCTGCACCAGGTAGGCGCCCCGGTTCCAGTCGACCGACTGGCCGGTCTCGGGCCGGAACACCGCCGGTTTGAAGTACAGCGCGCGCCACGCCGCCAGCATGATTTGCTGGTTGTACGGGAAGCGCAACCGGTGCGGCTGATTGGCCTGTGCGACCGCCGGCACCGACTGGAAATAAGCGTGCAGCGCGTCCGAATCGTCGCGCGTGACGCGTGTGTAATTGGTGTAGGGGAAGGCGGGGTACAGCAGCCGGCCGTCCTTCGATTTGCCGTTATGCAGCGCGCGCCAGAAGTCGTCCGCGCTCCAGCCGCCGATGCCGGTGGCCTTGTCGGACGTGATGTTGGGCGAGATCACGGCGCCGAACGGCGTGTTGAGCGCCCGCCCGCCGGCGTACTGCTGGCCGCCGCGCGTGGTGTGGCAGGCCATGCAGTCGCCGGCCTTGGCCAGGTAGGCGCCACGGGCGATTCTCTCGGCCGGCGCCAACCTGGCGGTGACGGTCGGCGGCGGGCCGGTGTCGTCGCTGGTCCAAAAGAGGCTGGCCAGCACGCCGGCCGACACCAGCACGACCAAGCCAACCAGCACAAAGATGATTTTTTTCATAGTCATTATCCTTGCCCGGTGGTCACGGCGCGCGGGCCGGCACGCCGCCGCACGGCAGCGGCAGTGGCATGGCGAGGTTGGCGGCGCTGGCGGGACGGGCGGCGGCGTCCGGCGGCTGTTTGCTCAGCCACGCCGAGACGGCGGCCACATCGGCTTCGCTCAGCCTGGCGGCGATGGTGGCCATGCAGTCGGGCGCGGCGGCGCGGCGCGCCTGGTTTTTCCATGCACCGAACTGGGCGTTGATGTAATCGCTGGGCAGGCCGAGCAGGCCGGGAATCGCCGGCTCGACGCCGTACAGCGCGGCGCCGTGGCAGCTGACGCAGGCGGGGATTTTCCTGACCGGATCGCCTTGCCGCACCAGCGCCTCGCCGCGCGAAAGGGCGGCGGCGCCGGCGTTGGCGCCGCTGCCGGCCTGCGCCGGCGGGTAGGGTGGATGCTGGGCGGCGAAGTAGTCGGCGATCTCGCGCAGGTAGGCGTCCGGCAGATGCTCGACCATATAGGTCATCATCGGATAGATGCGGCGCCCCTCGCGAAAATTGATCAGCTGGTTGTACAGGTAGCCGGCCGGTTTGCCGGCGATGCGCGGGAAGAAGGCGTCGCCGCGCTCTTTGGGCGCATGGCAGGCGATGCAGGCGGCCACGCGCTGTTCCAGGGTATCGGGCGGCGTGGCGGCGGCGGTCGCGGACGGCAGGCACCAGGCCAGCAGGCCCAAGGCCTGCAGCGCGCCCAGCCGCACGGCAGAAAAAGTAAGCATACAGTTCCTCGTCCTAGGTTCGTGGTTCCGCGTTGCACGTCATCATTCCACCTGTTCGTTCCGAACTCCATGTTCCAAGTTGACGGAATAGCGCGGCGCCATGCGCATCAGCGGCATGAGCCGCCGAAGGCGTAGGATAACCCGGTGTTGCCAGAAATGACAGTGGACAGAACGTCTATGCCGTCGGCGGCACCGGCTTCGGCGGTCGCGGCAGCTTCACCGGGCGCAGCGGCGGCAGCTTGCCGCCGTTGGCGATCCATTGCCGATAGACGCGCAACGCCACCTGGGCGTCGTCGGCGGCGTACAAGATCTGCTTGTCGTTCAGGCGCGGCAGCGCCCAGTTGGTCGTCGAAATCTTCTTGGATTTTTGCAGCTTCTGGCCGAAGAACTTGGCCACGGCGGTCTTGGCGCCGAGGTCGTTGCGCTGGCCGGGCGTGCGTAGTGCCACCGACAGATCGACCACGCCGGCGGCGCGGATCGCCAGCTTGGCGTGCAGCCGCTTGACGTCGTCGGACAAGCCGAAGCCGACCTTCAGCGGGGCCGGCTGTTCGAGGATGGCCTGCAACACTTCCAGCGTGTGGGCGGACGTTGTGCCGCCGATCTGGAACAGGTAGGCCTTGTCGTCGGTGGAAAATTGAATCAGATGGGGGCCGGTCGACGTCTCGCCCTTGGTGAAGGTCGGCTTCGATTCGGTATCGAAGCCGATGGCGTCGGTCGCCAGCAGGGCGTCGCGCGCGGCCAGCGCGTGCTCCGGCGTCGTCACCAGTTGCACGTCGCCGATGCGGATGCCTGCGTAGGGTGGAAGCTCGGCTTCCGCCGGCGCCGGATGCCGCGCGCTATCCAAGCTTAACCCTTGCGCGAGAATTTCGCGGTCAACTGGTTGAGCTTGTCTGCGTGGACGCGCGCCGCTTCGTCGGCGGCGGCCGCGTCGCGCTCGGCCTTTTTGCGTTCCGCTTCTTTTTTGAAGCGTTCCTGCAACACCTGGGTGGCGTGGGCGCGGTGGGTGTCAGTGACTTCGGCGCCGGGCGTGCCGTCGAGGTCGTGGCGCGTCTTGGCCTTTTCCATCACTTTCAGGTAGCGCAGCGAGCCGGTGTGGATGCCCAGCGCCGAGCGCATCGTCTTGCGGTCCAGATCGGGCATAAGCGCCAGAATCTGCTTGTCGATACCGATCGACAACGGCAGAAAGTCGCGGAACGCCGGAAATTGGGTTTGCAGCTGTTTCAACAGAGTGCGCGGAGTCAGGGCCGTGGTGGCGGCGGCCGGAGCGGTTGCCGCTGGCTCGGTTGCCGCAGGCTGAGGGGTAAGGCTAGTGTTCATCGACTTCGTAGGTTAAGCAAGAGGCGCCAGCATATCATGCGTCCCCCTGGATTGCAGTGCCTTTTAGGCCACCGTGACGGTTTGCTCACACTTTTGCCAAACGATATATGCTCGCGCCGTGCCGCCGCCGGCCAAAACGTGTATAATGCTTGACGCACCACAGGCAGGGCGGTGCGTTTCAGTTTGGTACAGGATGCGATTCGGACGGTCTGACAAGGGCAACGCCCTTGTTATATGGTTTTAGGATGTCGGATATGGAATTTATTCATTATCCTGATGTCCCGCTATACGGCATACTTTGCCCTCTCCTCATTCTTCACTGAAAAGAGAATCAAGCCCGTTGTTGTGAGCGGGCTTTTTTTATTCCGCAGATAATCGTCAGCTAATTTACAACATTCCTTCCATGCGCACCGGTAACGGTCGGCGCGGGCTATGGCATTT
>DASVTJ010000115.1:0-1820 GCA_036387635.1 Duganella sp. | reverse complement strand
GTCGCCATCTCGGCGCTGTCGGTGCAGGGATCGGCGCAGCGCCTGGCCGCGCTGATGCCGGTCGAAAGCGAACTGGAAGCCGAAGCGCTGAACGCCTGGCGCGAACTGGTGCAAGTGCTGACCCACGAAATCATGAATTCCTTGACCCCGGTCGCCTCGCTGTCGCGTACCGCCTGCGGTTTGCTCGATGAAGCCAGCGCCGGACTGCCGGCCGACATTCACGCCGATCTGGGCATCGCGCTCGACGCCATCGCCCGCCGCGCCGCCAGCCTGGTCGACTTTGTCGGCAGCTATCGCAGCCTGTCGACCGTGCCGCAGGCGCAGCCGCAGCGCGTGCTGTTGGAGGAAGTGTTCGACCGCTTGTCGGCGCTGCTGGCGCCGCAGTGGGAGGCGCTTGGCGGCCAGCTGGTGTTTTCGGTGGAGCCGGCGTCGCTGGAGGTGATGATCGATCCGGGGCAGCTGGAGCAGGCGTTGATCAATCTACTCAAGAACGCCGCCGAGGCGATGGTAAACGCCGGCGCCAGCGCGGGCGCACCGCAAGCGGTGGTTAGCGCACGCTTAAGCCGTGGCAGCCGCCTGCGCATCGAGGTGGCCGACAACGGTCCGGGGGTGCCGGAGGCGCTGGCCGCGCACATCTTCACGCCGTTCTTCTCGACCAGAAAGCAGGGCAGGGGGATCGGACTGGCGATGGTGCGCCATCTGGTGCACGCGAACGGTGGCACGGTGCGCTACGCGCGCTCGGTCGGCGCCGGCGCGCGCTTCATGCTGACGTTCTGACGGTAGGCCGCGTAATCCGCCCTACAAATTCGGCTTCGGTGTCGGCGGCGGCGTCAGCGCACCATATCGATGTGCATGATGCCGTCTTCTTCATAAGGCTCGGTGATCGTTTTAAACCCGAAGCTGGCGTAGAATTTTTCCAGGTGCGCCTGCGCGCCGATGCGGAACCGGTGGCCGGGGTGCAGCGCCTCGGCCAGCGGAATGGCCTTGGCCAGCAGCTCGCGGCCGATGCCGCTGCCGCGCACGGCGCGCGTGGTCAGCACGCGGCCCAGCGACATCTCGTCGTACTTCAATCCGGGGGGCAGGCAGCGCAGATACGCGGCCAGCGTGCGCTTGCCGTCGATCTCGCGCCACGCCATCAGGTGATGGCTGTGCGGATCGCAGCCGTCGATATCGGGATACAAACAGGTTTGCTCAAGAATGAAGACATCCTGCCGCTGACGCAGTACTTCGTACCAGTCGTCGCGGGGGATGTCGTCAAAACCCAGCCAATGCCACTCAATCATCGCTTGTCTCTAGTCGGTAAAGATGAAGCGACGATTGTAATGCAGAAGGCCGGCGCCGGAGGGCGCCGGCCACAGGTCAATTACAGAATCGTCAGCGTGACGTCGACATTGCCACGGGTGGCGTTCGAGTATGGGCACACGATGTGGGCGGCGTCGACCAGCTGTTGCGCGGCGTCGCGGTCCAGGCCTGGCAGCGAGATTTTCAGTTCGACTTCGATGCCGAAACCGGTCGGGATCGGGCCGATGCCGACATTGCCTTCCACCGAGACGTCCGCCGGCAGGGTGATCTTGTCGCGGCCAGCGACGAATTTCATCGCGCCGATGAAGCATGCCGCGTAGCCGGCGGCGAACAGTTGTTCCGGATTGGTGCCCACCGCGCCGGCGCCGCCGAGTTCTTTCGGGGTGGTCAGCTTGACGTCCAGCACGCCGTCGGAAGAGACAGCTTTGCCTTCACGGCCGCCGGTGGCTTTTGCGTTTGCGCGGTACAGTACTTTTTCGATCGACATGATGAATTCCTTTTCAGTTAAGTGGGACTAC
>DASVTJ010000114.1:0-5929 GCA_036387635.1 Duganella sp. | reverse complement strand
ACTGTTCTCGAAACCGACCACCGAAAACGGCTTCAACAAAAAGCCCGAAGACCTGACCAAGACCTACACCACCAGCAATGGCGTGGACGTCAAGAACGGCGACGTGCTGATCGCGGCGATCACCTCGTGCACCAACACGTCAAACCCGAGCGTGCTGCTGGCCGCCGGCCTGCTGGCCAAGAAGGCCGTCGAAGCCGGCCTGACGGTCGCTCCGCACATCAAGTCGTCGCTGGCGCCCGGCTCGCGCGTGGTCACCGAGTACCTGACCGCCGCCGGCCTGCTGCCGTACCTGGAGCAACTGGGCTTTGGCGTGACCGCCTACGGCTGCACCACCTGCATCGGCAACGCCGGCGACCTGACCCCGGAACTGAACGCGACCATCACTACCAACGACATCGTCGCTTCTGCCGTGCTGTCCGGTAACCGTAACTTCGAAGCGCGGATCCACCCGAACATCCGTTCGAACTTCCTGGCGTCGCCACCGCTGGTCGTGGCCTACGCCATCGCCGGCAACATGACCGTCGACCTGATGACCGAGCCTGTCGGCCAAGGCACCAACGGCAAGGACGTGTACCTGGGCGACATCTGGCCTACCTCGCAAGAGATCGCCAAGCTGATGAAGTTCGCGATGAACTCGAAAGTGTTCAAGTCCAACTACGCCGACGTCAAGGGTAACCCTGGCAAGCTGTGGGAAAACGTCTCGACCACCGAGGGCCAGGTCTACAACTGGCCGGCCTCGACCTACATCGCCGAGCCACCGTTCTTCGAAGGCTTCGAGATGACCCCGAAAGCGGTCGCCACCGGCATCGAAGGCGCGCGCGCGCTGGGCGTGTTCGGCGACTCGATCACCACCGACCACATCTCCCCGGCCGGCTCGATCAAGGAAGACGGCCCGGCCGGCAAATGGCTGCTGGCCAACGGCGTGCTGAAGGCGGACTTCAACTCCTACGGCTCGCGTCGCGGCAACCACGAGATCATGATGCGCGGCACCTTCGCCAACGTCCGTATCAAAAACCGCATGATCCCGGCCAAGGCCGACGGTTCGGCGGTCGAGGGCGGCATCACGATCCACCAGCCGTCGGGCGAACAGCTGTCGATCTACGACGCGGCCATGAAGTACGTTGCCGAAGGCACGCCGACGATGGTGTTCGGCGGCGAAGAGTACGGCACCGGCTCGTCGCGCGACTGGGCCGCCAAGGGCACCCAGCTGCTGGGCGTAAAGGCTGTGATCGTGCGTTCGTTCGAACGTATCCACCGCTCGAACCTGGTCGGCATGGGCGTGCTGCCGCTGCAATTCATCGGCACCGACAGCGTCGAAACGCTGGGCATCACCGGCAAGGAAACCTACGACCTGAAAGGTCTGGAAGGCGAGATCAAGCCGCAACAGCTGGCGACCTTGGTGATCCACCGCGCCGACGGCTCGAGCCAGGAAGTGCGCGTATTGCTGCGTATCGACACGCCGATCGAAGTCGACTACTACAAGCACGGCGGGATTCTGCCATTCGTGCTGCGTCAGCTGCTGGCCGCTTAATCAGTTAAGCGCCAACACCAAGGCCCCGCGCTTCGGCTGCGGGGCTTTTTTTTGTCCGTCGCGGATGTAGGCCGTCGGTGGACGGCGTCGGGCCCACGACAGGGGGCCGGGCAATCCTAATCTCAACTCGGTCTAAACCAGTCTAATGCGAGCGCCATCAGTCTAAATGCGTCTGAATTCAGGGTCCTCCAATCTAAAACGGTCCAAAAAATGAGGCCCTCGGTCTAAACGGGTCTCACCGCATCGCCCGAAAGTCTAAAACGGTCTCGGATTGCTTTCTATTTTCTAAGTTTTAGACTCGTTTCGCACCTCTCGGCTAAGCCGCGCTCTGCGGTCGCTCGCGCGAATCCAGTGCGCGTCGCCCGGAAAGCGCAGCCAGATCACCCGCCAAGCATTGCGGCCCTTGGCGCGACGATTGGCAAACAAGGATGGGGTCAACGATTCACCGCTATCGGAGATGATGCGATCTCCGACTACTTTAGCGAACTCGTTGGTCCGAAGGTAACTGGTGCGCAGATTTGTCCCTTCAGGTAAGAAAACGCTTTTCCATTGGAATCCTCGGGTGGCTGGCCCGTCTGCGCGCAGCGCCAGTCGCTCCATTTCAATCGTCAGCCAGCGCTGGATAAGTTCGGTTGCAAAGGCATCCGGCGACACCCCGGGGCGGGTCTCCCGCAAATGGAATTCAAGGTTCTGAAAGTCGGTTAATGGCAGATGGAGCGGACGAGTCGGTATGTAGCCCATCATGAGGTCCCCACTCGACGCCCTCATTTCGCTTGAAGATAAAGCGACAAGGCGCTTCCCGATGCGAGTTGTTTTTTCATCTACGGACAACAAAACATTTCCCAAATGAAATTTGTTGTCGCATAATTGGCGCGCCAACGGCGGTTTTTAACATTTGGCGGTCCCGGCCTCCGCCCTGCCCGCCCTATCGCCGACGGCAAGATCGATCGCACTCACACTCCTAAACAACTGAAAGTGAACATGCCACGCAAGCCGGTTACGTTATTGGAAACTCTGTCATTGGACCGTCGAACATTTTGCGTCGGATCGGTCGGCCTAGCGGCGCTCGGCCCGCTGGCGCTGGCCGGTTGCGGCGGCGGCGCCGAAGCGGCCACCGAATCCGGCGCCGGCGCGCGCCTGCTGTCGGGCGGCACCGTGCTCGGCCAGCAGGCCGCCCCGGCCGTGCCGGCCACCGGCCGCGTCTTCAAGCATCCCGGCCTGCTGCACACGGAAGCGGACTTCGACCGCATGCGCGCCAAGGTCGCCGCCGGCGCGCAACCGTGGGCCGACGGCTGGGGCGCGCTGCTGACCACCGGCCGCTCGGCGCTAAGCCGCAACAACTATCCGCGCCCGGTGCCGACCGTCATCCGCAACAATCTGCACGACAACAACGTCGCCCAGCTCTACATCGACGTGGCGCGCGCCTACCAGCTGGCGGTGCGCTGGAAAATCTCCGGCGACGTCGCCTTCGCCGACCAGGCCGTGCGCTATCTGGACGCCTGGTCGGGCGTGCTGACCGGCATCGCCGGCAACGCCGACCGTTTCCTGGCGGCCGGCATCCATGGCTACCAGTTCGCCAATGCCGCCGAGATCATGCGCACCTACGCCGGCTGGACGGCCGAAGGGCTGGCCAAGTTCCAGGCCATGATGCTCAACGTGTTCTACCCGCTCAACCGCCAGTTCCTGGACCGCCACAACGACGCCGACATCACCAACTACTGGGCCAACTGGGACCAGTGCGCCTTGGCCTCGATCCTGGCCATCGGCGTGCTGTGCGACCGCGAAGACCTGTACAACGACGCCGTCAACTACTACAAGAACGGCGCCGGCAACGGCGCCGCCAGCCAGGCGGTGCGCTTTATCCATCCCGGCTACCTCGGCCAATGGCAGGAAAGCTCGCGCGACCAGGGCCACTGCACGCTGGGCATCGGCCTGGCCGGCGTGTTCTGCGAAATGGCGTGGAACCAGGGCGACGACCTGTACGGCCACGACAACCGCCGCTTCCTGGCCGGCGCCGAATACGTCGCCAAGTCCAATCTGGCCGACGCGGCCGGCAACGCGTACTTGCCGTCGATGCCGTTCGACCCGTACAACAACCGGCACGGCACGGCCTGGGGCATTTCCGGCGCCGGCGCGCCGGCCATGCGGGCGGTGTGGGAAATGATCCGCCACCACTACGTCAACCGGCTCGGCGTGGCCGCGCCGTACGTCACGTTGATGGCGCAACGCGTCGGCGTCGAGGGCGATGGCCGCAACGGCGACCAGCTCGGCGTTGGCACGCTGACGTTCACGCGCGACCCGATCGCGGCCGGCGCGCCGCCGAGCGGCCTGACCGCGCGCCTGATCGGCGGCCAGGTCGAACTGTCGTGGTGGGGCGGCGCCTACGCCACCGGCTACACGGTCAAGCGCGCCACCCGCGCCGGCGGCCCGTACGCCAGCGTCGCCAGCGGCATCGCCGACCCGCTGACCTTCACCGACAGCGGCATGGCGCCCGGCACCTATTACTACGTCGTCACGGCCGTCACGCCGGCCGGCGAAAGCGCGCCGTCCAACGAGGTCAAGGCCGACACGGCGGTAACTTTGCAGACGCACCTGACGGCGATGAGCTTCGACGGCGCCGGCCAGCACGTGACGTTGCCGGCCGATGTGGCCGCCGGCCTGGCCGACTTCACCATCGCCGTCAAACTGTACTGGAACGCGGCGCGCGACTGGGAACGCGTGTTCGACTTCGGCAAGGACACCAGCCAGTACCTGTTCCTGACGCCGCGCGCCTTCCGTGGCGGCGCCCAGTTCACCATCTCCAACAACGGCGGCTACGGCAGCCAGACGGTGGCAAGTCCGGCGCCGTTGCCGGCCGGCCAATGGGTGCATGTGGCGCTCACCTTGTCCGGCGCCACCGCCACCTTGTACGTCAACGGCGCCGTGGCCGGCACCAACGCGGCCATGACGCGCGCGCCGTTCCGCCTGGGCGGCACCGACAAGAACTGGATCGGCCGCTCGCAGTTCCCGTCCGATCCCTACTTCAACGGCAAAGTGGACGATTTCCGCATCTACAGCGGCGCCATGACGGCGGCGCAGGTGGCGGAACTGGCGGCGGGGTGATGGGTTGTAACGGTGCTGTGGGGCCGCCGGGGTCGACCGCAGCGCGCACGCGGCCTGCCGCGGACTTGATTTACGCCGCGCCGTCCCGAACTAATACGAGCTTGCCGGACGAATCAACTACAATACGTGTCATAAGGGTTATGATTTATGACCGATCCGCTTTTTTCACTTTTATAAGACTCTTATTGCGCTATGCGTCGTCCATCTAAAGATTCATCCCATAAATTGTCTGTCGAAAGCCAACGTCTCGTCACTTACGCCCAAGCGGTCGGACAGGCGGCCAGCCGGCTTGAAGAGCGGTCGTGGGAACACAACCTCGATGCACAGCTCCAGAAACTGCTCAAGACCGGACACCAGGACACCATCGACGCCACGCTCAACGCGCTGTTCAAGGAGGACTTGAACGCCTACGATGTGCTGATGGACGGCGTCGAGGCGGTCAGCGAATCGAGCAGCGTCACCATCGACACCGCCGACGGCGTGGCCAAGCAATACGACGTGCTGCTAGTGGCGGCGCCGATCCTGGCGTGGACGCGCTTCTCGATCGCGTCCGGCCCCATTCCGGCCGACATCCTGCAAACGCTGTCGGCACACTTCAGCGCCCATCTGCTGGCCGACGGCACGCGCATGGCGATGTCGCCAACCTTGTTCTCGATCGACCAGCTGCCGCGCAGCCATGTCGAAACCTACGGCAAGGTGCACAAGCTGGCGCAGGCGGCCATCAAGGGCACCACGCTCAAGGCCGATTCCAAGGTGCCGGAGACGGCGCCGTTCCTGGCCGACACGCGCTACCTGCTGGCGGCCGTCGTGGCCCCGGCCGGCTCGCCGCTGTTCCGCTGGCAGATGCCCGCCAATCAAAGCAACTTCGCCAACGAGCGCGCCACCGCGCTGGAGCAATGGCGCGAGCAGGTCACGCCGACGGTCACGCGTCTGCTGCCCGGCTGCGGCATCGAGCTGCTGCTGCCGGAGGCGTATTACATGGCGTGCCGCGAGGCCGACAAGTTGATTCGTCCGGTATCGATCCGCGCCGCCGTGCATTACCTGACGCACACGCTGGCGGTGGAACCGTCGGAGCTGCGCGCGGTGATCGCCGGCTTCGGCGAGGAAAACGCCGACGGCCAGATCGACGAGTACCGCGTGGCCTTCACGCAGCGCGCCACGCCGGATGTGATTTACGGCGTGGTGTGGCCGCTGTACGGCCAGGAGGACGAGGAAGGCACGCCGCCGGAAGGCCCGCTGCAAGGCGGACCGGGCGGCATCGTGCAAAAGCCGGTCACGCCGGTGGACGAAATCGTC
>DASVTJ010000113.1:0-10822 GCA_036387635.1 Duganella sp. | reverse complement strand
GCGCCGCCCCAGGCCAGGTCGCGCCAGTTGTCGTACGGGCTCATCGCGAAGCCATAGATCACCACCGGCAAGTTGGCCATCGGGCCGTTCATGTCCTTGCTGAAGAACTGGTTGTTCAGGGCGGTGAACAGCAGCGGCGCGGTTTCGCCGGAGATGCGGGCCACGGCCAGCAGCACGCCGGTGATGACGCCGGCCTTGACGGCGCGCAGGCGCACCGTCATCGCTACTTTCCAGCGCGGCGCGCCGAGTGCAAAGGCGGCTTCGAGCAGGTTGTTCGGCACCAGGCGCAGCATGTTGTCGGTGGTGCGCACCACCACCGGGATGGCGATCAGCGCCAGCGCCACCGAGCCGGCGTAACCGGAATAATGCTTGGCGGTGGCGACATACATGGCCCAGACGAACATGCCGATGACGATCGACGGCGCCGACAGCATGATGTCGGTGACGAAACGGGTGATCGAAGCAATCTTGTTTTCTTCGCCGTATTCGGCCAGGTAGATGCCGGCCAGGATGCCGATCGGCGTGCTCAGCAAAGTTGACAGGCCGACGATCATGAAGCTGCCGAAGATGGCGTTGGCCAGACCACCGCCCTCGCTGCCGGGGGCCGGGGTGTTTTCGGTGAACATGTTCACGCTCAGCGCGCCGAAGCCCTTGATGATCAAGGTGATCAGAATCCAGGCCAGCACGGCCAGGCCGATCGACATGGCCATCACCGACAGCGCGATGCCGATGCGGTGGCGCAGCAGGCGCTTGCGGTAGACCTTGTTGACCGGCGCAGGGATGCTCGGGGCGCTGGTGCTGTTGGTGGTAGCGGCTTGATTCATTTGACGCCTTCCTTGCGGGACATGCCGGCCAACATCAGTTTGGCGGCGGACAATACGATAAAGGTGATGACGAACAGGATCAGCGCCAGCGCGAACAGCGACGACGTATGCAGCACGGTGTCCGATTCGGCGAATTCATTGGCCAAGGTCGAAGCGATCGAGTTACCGGCGGCGAACAAGGAGAACGACAGCTTGTTGGCATTGCCGATGACGAAGGTGACAGCCATCGTTTCGCCGAGCGCGCGGCCCAGGCCCAGCATGACGCCGCCGACGACGCCGGTCTTGGTGTAAGGCAGTACGACCTTGCGCACCACTTCCCAGCGGGTGCAGCCCAGGCCGTAGGCCGATTCTTTCAATACAGCCGGCACGATCTCGAACACGTCGCGCATCACCGACGAGATGAACGGGATGATCATCACGGCCAGGATCAGCGCGGCGGTCAGGATGCCGATGCCCATCGTCGGGCCGCTGAAGAACGGGCCGATGATCGGCAACGGTCCCAGCACGGCTTTGAGCAGCGGCTGGACGTGGTCGCCGAACAGCGGTGCGAACACGAACAAACCCCACATGCCGTAGATGATCGACGGCACGCCGGCCAACAGTTCGACGGCGGTGCCGAGCGGGCGGCGCAGCGACGCCGGGCAAATTTCGGTGAGGAACAAGGCGATGCCGAAGCTGACCGGGAAGGCGATCAGCAGTGCGATGCCGGAGGTGGCCAGGGTGCCGACGATGGCGATCAAGGCGCCGTACTTGTCGTTGACCGGGTCCCATTCGACGGTGGTGATGAAGGCCGGGCCGAACTCCTTGAAAGCCGGCCAGGCGCCGACCATCAGCGAGATGATGATGCCAAGCAGCACCGCCAGCACCGACAGCGCGAACACCATCGTGATTTTGTGGAAGAAGAAATCCTGGATGCGCTGGTTGCGCATGGTGCGGTGCATCGACTGCATCGCGGCCTGCTCGGCAGCGCTGGCCTGGTGTGACTGGGCTGTGCTGGTCTGCATGGATTGCTCCGGTTTTGGACGTGGCGTGGAAGTGATATCAGCGCTCATATTGTTATCTCGTTGATGTAGGCTAGCCTGCAGCGTCCGGTTGGACGCTGCAGGCTAACCCCCTCGCCGCCCGGTATAGCCTGGCGGCGAAGGGAGGTCCGGATTAGTAGATGGCCTTGCCCGAAGCATCCTTCAGGTTGGCTTTCCAGGAGTCCTGCACCAGCTTGATGACCGATGCCGGCAGCGGTACGTAGTCCAGTTCGACAGCCGAGTTGGCGCCCGATTTGAAGGCCCAGTCGAAGAACTTGATGACTTCCTTGCCTTTGGCCGCATCCGCTTGCACCTTGTGCATCAGGATGAACGACACGCCGGTGATCGGCCACGAGTTTTTACCAGCCTGGTCGGTCAGCACGACGCCGAAGCCCGGGGTCTTGGTCCACTCGGCGTTGGCGGCGGCGGCCTTGAAGAACTCGTCGTCAGGCTGCATGAAGTTGCCATCCTTGTTTTTCAGCTGGGTGTGCGACATCTTGTTCTTCTTGGCGTAGGCCCACTCGACGTAGCCGATCGAACCCTTGATGCGCTGCACGTTGGCGGCGACGCCTTCGTTGCCCTTGCCGCCGACGCCGACGACCCACTTGACGGCGGTGCCCGAACCGACCTTGGCTTTGAAGTCAGGGTTGGTTTTCGACAGGAAGTCGGTGAACAGGAACGACGTGCCCGAACCGTCGGCGCGGTGCACCACGGTGATGTCTTCAGCCGGCAGCTTCACGCCAGGGTTGATGGCGGCGATTTCCGGCGCGTTCCACTTGGTGATCTTGCCCAGGTAGATGTCGCCGACGACCTGGCCGGTCATTTTCAGCTGGCCCGGGGTGATGCCTGGCAGGTTGACGATGGTGACCACGCCGCCCATGATCGCCGGGAACTGCATCAGGCCTTCGGCGTCCAGGTCTTCCGCCTTGAGCGGCATGTCGGACGCGCCGAAGTCGACGGTCTTGGCTTTGATCTGCTTGATGCCGGCGCCCGAACCGACGGACTGATAGTTCAGGCCGTTGCCGGTGGCGGCTTTGTACTGCTCGGCCCACTTGGCGTAGATCGGGTACGGGAAAGTGGCGCCGGCGCCGGTCATATCGGCAGCGCTGACGGCAGACGAGAACGCCATCACGGCGGACACGCCCACGAGCAGGGAAGAGATCAGTTGTTTGATTCGCATTTCAAGTCCTTTGTATGACAGGTTAGGATGCTGCGCAGTCTACCGGGGCAATATGACAGGTTTATGACATGCCAAAAAAATCTCGGAAATAGCCATTCGTCCATGTTTTATGCGCCTCTCCCCTATGAGAAGGCCGAATTGGTCACGAACCTGCGCTCAAATGTGACGCGGCCCGGCACCAATTGTGACAAGCGCTGCCGTCATTTATGACACGCGATGTCACAGAGATGTCATATTTGGTATTTACAATGTTGCAATCATTGTTCTGTCAATACAGGCTAGAATTACACCATCTGCAAAGTGACTAAGAAGACATGAAGCCTGATTTGCAAGCTGAAGTAAATAAGAACTCCGCATTTCTGGACCGGGAGCTGTCACAACTGATGTTCAACCGGCGTGTGCTGGCGCAGGCCGAAGACAAAAGCATTCCTTTATTAGAACGGCTGCGGTACCTGTGCATCGCCAGCAGCAACCTCGACGAATTTTTCGAGGTGCGCGTGGCCAGCCTGCTGGCCGCCGGCAGCGCCGACGGCTCGCTGGCCAACCACCCCGCGCTGGTCGCGACCTTGTCACGCATTTGCGAGGAATGCCATATATTGGTCGAACACCAGTACGAAATCCTCAACCAGGAAGTGCTGCCCGAACTGGCCGCCAACGGCGTGCACCTGGTGCGCCACAACGAGCGCAACGAGGCGCAGCGCGCCTGGGTCAAGGACTATTTCGACACCGAGGTGCGCCCGCTGCTCACGCCGATCGGCCTCGACCCCGCCCACCCGTTCCCGCAGGTGGTCAACAAAAGCCTTAATTTCATCGTCTCGCTCAACGGCAAGGACGCCTTCGGCCGCGGCACCGCGATCGCCATCGTCAAGGCGCCGCGCGTGTTGCCGCGCGTGATACGCCTGCCCGACCATTTGTCGGACAGCGGCGGCGTGTCGTTCTGTCTGTTGTCGTCGATCATCCACGCGCATATCTCGGATTTGTTCGCCGGGCGCGAAGTGATCGCCTATTCGCAATTCCGCGTCACCCGCGACAGCGACCTGTGGGTCGACGAGGACGAGGTCAAAAACCTGCGCCAGGCGCTCAAGGGCGAGTTGCAGGGCCGCCAGTTCGGCACCTCGGTGCGGCTGGAGGTGGCCAAGAACTGCCCACCGGAACTGTCGCAATTCCTGCTCGACCAGTTCGGCCTGCACCAAAGCCGCCTGTACGCCGTCAACGGCCCGGTCAACCTGGTGCGCCTGACCGAGATCATGGACCACGTCGAGAACCCGGCGCTGCGCTTCGCGCCGTTCTTCCCCGGCAGCGCGCAAAAGCCCGGCAGCCCGGACATCTTCGCCGCGCTGCGCAAGAGCGACATCCTGCTGCACCACCCGTTCCAGTCGTTCCAGACCGTCATCGACTTCATCCGCAGCGCCGCGCTCGACCCGACCGTGGTGGCGATCAAGCAAACGATCTACCGCACCGGCATGAATTCGGACTTGATGGAGTCGCTGATCCTGGCGGCGCGCCTGGGCAAGGAAGTGACCGTCATCGTCGAACTGAAGGCACGCTTCGACGAGGAGGCCAACATCAACTGGGCCGACAAGCTCGAGCAGGCCGGCGCGCAGGTGGTCTACGGCGTGGTCGGCCTGAAAACCCACGCGAAGGTGGCGCTGGTGATTCGCCGCGAGGAAGGCAAGCTGCGCTTCTACGCCCACCTCGGCACCGGCAATTACCATCCGACCACGACCAAGTTTTATACCGACTTCGGTCTGCTGACGTGCCATCCGGGCATCAGCCAGGAGGTCAACGAGGTGTTCATCCACCTGACCAGCCTGACCAAGCCGCATCGCCTGACGCATTTGTGGCTGGCGCCGTTCGCGCTGCAAAGCGAGATCATCAAGGGCATCCGCAACGAGGCGCGTATCGCGCGCGCCGGAAGGCCGGGACGTATTATTGTAAAGATCAACGCGCTGGTCGACGAGTCGGTGATCCGCGCGCTGTACGCGGCGTCCAAGGACGGCGTCAAGATCGACCTGATCGTGCGCGGCGCCTGTACCTTGAAGCCTGGCGTGCCGGGGTTGTCGGAAAATATCCGGGTGCGCTCGATCATCGGCCGCTTCCTCGAGCACAGCCGCATCTATTACTTCCGCAACGATCTGGCGCACGACGTGATGCTGTCGAGCGCCGACTGGATGAGCCGCAACTTGTTCCGCCGCATCGAGGTGGCGTTCCCGATCCTGGACAAGACGTTGAAGCGGCGCGTGCTGAACGAGGGCTTGAATCCGTATTTGAAGGACAACCAGAACGCGTGGGAGCTGGAAGCGGACGGCCATTACCAGCGTCGCAAGGCGCGCGGCAAGCAAGCGCCGTTCAGCGCCCAGCAATGCCTGATGGAGTTGCTGGGAACGCCGGCGTCGCTGCCGGGCAATGAAGCCTGAACCGCGATGGCCTGAGCGGGCTTAACGAGCGATAACAACAACACGGCGCGCGGAAACGCGCGCCGCTGGGATCTTTTTCTAATGATCGTCTGGAGAAAAGCATGGATCTCATTTTATGGCGGCATGCCGAGGCCGAGGACGCGCCGCCCGGCATGTCCGATCTGGAACGGGCGCTGACGGCCAAGGGCGTCAAGCAGGCGCGGCGCATGGGGCAATGGCTCGATTCGCAGCTGCCCGACAGTTGCCGCATCCTGGCCAGTCCGGCCGTGCGCACCTTGCAAACGGTCGAGGCGCTGGGACGCAAATTTAAAATGCACAGCGATCTGGCGCCCGGCGCCGATCCGTCCGATATCCTGAAGGCGGCCAACTGGCCGGGCGGCAAGGATTCGGTGCTGGTGGTGGGCCATCAGCCGACGTTGGGCCAGGTGGCCTCGCTGCTGTTGACCGGCGACGACCTGGAATGGGATATCCGCAAGGCCAGCGCCTGGTGGTTTTCGCAGCGCGATCCGGGCAACGCGATGAGCGTGTACCTGAAGGCGGTGATGGGGGCCGATCTGGTGGTGAAATAACGACGGCATCGGCGCCACGGGCGCCGATGTGCGTTTACCAGCAGCTCGCCGCGGCGCCGGCGTTTAGCGGCCGGTTTTGAACTTGGTGTAGGTGCGCGTGATGACGCGGCGGATATCGGCCGGCACCGCTTCCGGCGCGGCCATGCGCTGCTTGTCGGCCTCCGACAGGAAAATGGTCTTGTTGGCGGCGATGTCCTTGCGCACGAACTTCAGGCTGGCCGCGTTCGGGTTGGCGTAGAACACCTTGTTGGTCAGGCTGGCGTGCACTTCCGGACGCAGGATGTAGTTGATCCACAGATGCGCGTTGTTCGGATGCGGCGCATCGGCCGGAATGGCCATCGTGTCGAACATCAGCGCCGCCGGCGTTTTCGGAATCAGCGCTTCGATCACGTTGCCGTTCTTGGCGTCGATGGCGCGCTGGCGGGCGATGTTGATGTCGCCGGACCAGCCCAGCGACACGCACACGGCGCCGTTGGCCAAATCGTTGATGTAGCCGGATGAGCTGAACAAGGTCACGCTCGGACGGATCGTCGTCAGCAGCTTGCCCGCCTCGGTGTAGTCGGCGGCGTTTTTCGAGTACGCCGGCTTGCCCAGGTACAGCAGCGCGGCTGGCAGCACTTCCGACGGCGAGTCGAGGAACGACACGCCGCACGATTTCAGCTTCGACACGTATTCGGGTTTGAACAGCAAGTCCCAGGCGTTGTCCGGCATCGGCAGATTGCCCAGCGCGGCCTTGACCTTGTTGACGTTGATGCCGACGGTGGTATAGCCCCACAGCCAGTCGACCAGGTATTCGTTGGCAGGATCGATGCTGGCCAGCTTGGCCTGGATCGCCGGGTCGAGGTTTTTCAGGTTCGGCAGCTTGGACTTGTCGAGCTTGCGCAGCAGCTTGCCTTCGATTTGCAGGCGCGCCCATGGCGCGGTCGGCACCACGATGTCGTAACCGGATTTGCCGGCCACCAGCTTGGAGTTGAGGATTTCGTTATTGTCGAACACATCGTAACGGACCTTGATGCCCGTTTCTTTTTCGAAGTTTTTAACCGTGTCTTCGGCGATGTAATCGGACCAGTTGTAGATGTTAAGGACTTTTTCCTCGGCCGCCTGGGCGGCGGCCTGCCCCGCGACAACCATCAAACCTGCGGCGACCAGCGCCGCGCCAACGAACTTCCCTGCCATAGCACCTCCGAAAGTGGATTCATTCATAACCCGAGATCATCGGGCATAGCCAGTTTCCACGCAAGGGCGTTCGCTATAAATATGCGGGCTCAGCCCAGCATGTCGAACAAGGTGCCGGAGCGGCCACCGGTGCCGTTGATCGCGCTGCCGGCCCCGGTTTGCGCTTGCGCCGAGTACAAGGCCACCAGCGCGTTGGCCTGCGCCGTGAGAGCTTTGGTCAGCACCGCGCGCTTGCCGTTGATGCTGGCGATTTCCGTGTTCATCTGCTTGGCCTCGCGGCTGATCACGCTGGACGACGACGTGAACGCCGACGCCTTGGACGACAGCAAATCGGCGATGCCCTTGCCATCGTTGGTGAACAGCTTGGCCACCGACGACGAATCGGCGGTCAGCGCCGCTTGCAGCTTCTTGTCGTCGACCACCATGTTGCCCTTGGCATCCTGCGTCACGCCGGCCGCGCCCAGCGCCGAGATCGAAACGCCGCCGCCGGTCTTCATCAACATGTTCATCTGGCTGACCACCTGGCCGAGGGCCGTGTCGCCCTTCAGCGCGCCTTGTTGCAATGTTTGCAGCTTCTTGTTCAAGTCGTTGTAGGCGGCGACGAAGGCTTTCAGGTTGGTGCCGATCTGGCCCGAATCCTGTTTGATGGTGACGTCGGATTTGCCGGCGCCGGTCAACGTCAGCGTCGCGCCGGCGATGCCTTTGTCCTTGTCCAACGTGTTGGTGGCGCTGGTGACTTCCTTGCCGTCGACCGTCAGGATGGCGTTTTGCGCCGCCGCCGTCTGCTTCAGTTTGGACGTGCCATCGGGGTCGAAGGCCAGCAAATCCTTCAGCGCGGCGTCGCCGCTGACGCTGATGCGCATGCTGTTGGCCGCGCCGCTTTGGCCGGCGATCCCCAGCGAAAACTTGCCGTCGTCGCCCTTGACGACCTTGACGTCGATGCCTGCCGCCTTAAACGCGGCGGCCATGCCTTCCAGCGTGTTGTTGGTGCTGTCGAGCGTAATGGTTTTGCTGGTGGCCGTGCCGTTGGTGGCGAAGCCCTTGTCGCCGCCGGCGGTGCCGAAGTCGATCTTGACGGTGGTGGCGGCGCCGGTGCCGATCTTGGTGGTGGCCGAGGTGAATTCATCGCTGGTCAGAAACTGCCCCTGCGCCAGCTGCTTGACGTCGATGGCGTAGGTGCCGGCCTTGGCGGCGCCGGTGGAGGTGGCGGTCAAGACCGTCTTGGCCGAGCTGGCGGCGCTGGTGCTCAGCCCGCTGCCGGACAGGCCGGCGGCAAGCGCCTGGAATTCGGCCAGCGCGCTTTGCAGCTGGCCCAGGCCGGACAGCTTGGTCTGGTCGCGCGTCAGCGAGGCGTTGAGCTTGGTCGCGGCGCCATTCTGCGCCGTCATGGTTTGCTCGACGCGCTTGTAGATGTCGCTCGATACCGCAGTGCTGGCCGCGCTGGTCGCTGAGTTGATAGAAGTCGCCATGATCTGTTCCCGCCTGGATGATTACATAGTATGCAATATGGTCAGGATAACCGATCTGGGGAACAGAGCGGCATATTACCCTTAATCACGCCAAAAACGCCGTGGGACCGGTCGCCCCGCGCGCGACCTTGCGGGAACGGTGCTCTTTTGAGGTGAGGGTTTTGTCGGTTTCGGTCTCTTTCGGTCTCCTCGCCCGGACGGCTCCCGAGGAGACCAAAAGAGACTGGAACCGACAGAAAGAGACGGGCAAAAGAGACCGTTTCCCGCACGGTGGGAGTTCGGCGTTCCCCATACACGTCCTCTGCTGGCTGAGGTCGCTAGTGGCGCTGCGCCGATCCGGCTGGCTAGCATCAACTAACATCGGCTAACGTCCATCGCCAAATCGCGGCGGCGCGGAACCCAGCGACGCCGCCGGGCGGTCCCATACCATCGGCGCGCCGTCAACCACCACGGGCGGCAGCAAGCGGCGCGCCGGTCCCCACTCGGTATGCTCGAGCGCCGGCGAAAGATCGGCCGCGCTGACCGGCGCCAGCACTTGATTGCCTTCGGCGGCCAAGCCGGCCGGCACGCCGTCCAGCGAACCCGACGACGCGTCGACCAGCCATTTGGCGGTGCGGGCCAGCGACAGGCGCGCTTGCATCGCAAGGTTTTCCGTCGAGCGGAACAGCAGCCCGCGCAGCACGGCCGCCGCCATCAGGTAGCCGGTGGCGTGATCGAGCGCCTGCACCGGCAGCGGCACCGGCTTGCTAGCGCCTTGCATCCGCATGCCGTGCTCGGCGATGCCGCAGCTCATCTGCACCAGGCTGTCGAAGCCGCGCCTGCCGGCCAGCTGCCCGGTCCAGCCATAGGCGTCGAGCGCGACATCGATCAAACCGGGATTGAGCGCGCGGCGGAATGGTTCACCGTAACCCAGCCGCTCCAGCGCCGCCGGGCGGTAGCCGTGCACCAGCACGTCCGCCTGCGCCAGCAACGTTTCAAAGATGATGCGATCGCTAGGCCGGCGCAGGTCGAGCCGCGCGCAGCGCTTGCCCAGCGTGACTTCGGGAATGGTCCCCGGCTCGTTCCAGTCGGGCGGATCGATGCGCAGCACGTCGGCGCCGTAGCCGGCCAGAAAGCGCGTGGCGACCGGGCCTGCCAATACGCGTGTCAGGTCCAGCACTTTCAAGCCGGCCAGCGGCCGTTCGGGCGTCGCCGCGCCAGCCCAAGCCGATGCGGCACCGCCCAGCGGACGCGTCTCGAACGCGATCAGCGGTTCGGCGGCGACGGCGATGCCTTGCGGGTGCGCCCGCCATTCGGCCGGGGAACGCATCAGCGCCGCGCAGCCGTTGTTGCCGACCACCGCCGCTTCGAGCTCCTCGCCGCGCCAGCGGGCGACCGCTTGCGCCACGGCCTGACGGTCGACCGCGCAGCCGAGCACCGCCAGCGCGGCGTCGCGATGGTGGATGGCGTTGGTGTGCAGGCGTATCCAGCCATCGGTGGTGGCGTAGTCGCCAGCGACCGCGTCCCACGGCGGCGGGCGTTCCCAGCCGATCGGATGGATCGACCAGCCGAACCACAGCGACGCTAGTCGGCGATCCAAGAATACGGGGCCGGCGTCGCCACCCTGCGCGATCATCAACTGGCGCAGCGCCAACGCCGCCGCCCCGACCGACGCCGCCGCCAAATCGGTGACGGCGTAGGGCGATGGCAGCGCGCCCTCCCCGCCGAAATGAACCGCGTCAAGCGCGCCGGCCGGCAGCGCCAGTGCCGACGACGCGGCGCGCAGCATATGACGGGCAATGACGGACATAAAACTCCTGAAGTAGCGCGCCGCGCGGGCACCGATGCTCGCTTACGGAATCGGGAATCGGGCCGGGCCGAATTTAGCGGATGAATTTAGCGAATGAATTTAGCGGATGAATTTAGCGGATGAATTTACTAATCAAGCTGGTGGTGGCCGCGTCGGGGTCGATGAATTGATAACCGATTTTGAAATGATCGCCGCTGAAGATGCAGTACGTGACCTTGGCGCGGCAATTGACCAGCTGGCCCTTGCCGTCCAAGAACAACTCGAACGTCACCCGCCCTATGTGTCCGACCGCCAGCTTGTGGTCGAACGTCATCGACAGCCCGGTGGCGCACAGGTCGAGCGTGCGCCCCGGCTGCGGCGGCATGCCATCCATCAC
>DASVTJ010000112.1:0-3839 GCA_036387635.1 Duganella sp. | reverse complement strand
TGCCGGTGGTGCTGCCGGAAGACTGCGTGCCGGACGGCAGCGGCAATCCGCTGAATAAACACGAAGCCTTCCTCAAGTGCGACTGCCCGCAGTGCGGCAAGCCGGCGCGCCGCGAGACCGACACCATGGACACCTTCGTCGATTCGTCGTGGTACTACATGCGCTATACGTCGCCGGGCTCGAACGAGGCCATGGTCGATGAGCGCAACGATTACTGGATGCCGATGGACCAGTACATCGGCGGCATCGAGCACGCCGTGCTGCACCTGCTGTATGCGCGCTTCTGGACCAAGGTGATGCGCGACTTCGGCATCGTCAAGTTCGACGAGCCGTTCACCAACCTGCTCACGCAGGGCATGGTGCTCAACGAGACCTACTTCCGCGAAGACGCGGCCGGCAAGAAGACCTGGATCAATCCGGACGACGTCGACCTGACCCTGGACGACAAGGGCCGCCCGCAAGGCGCCGTGTCCAAGGCCGACGGCCAGCCGGTGCAGATCGGCGGCACCGAGAAGATGTCGAAGTCGAAGAACAACGGCATCGACCCGGCCGCGCAGATCGGCCAGTACGGCGCCGACACCGCGCGCCTGTTCACGATGTTCGCCTCGCCGCCGGAGCAAACGCTGGAATGGTCGGGCAGCGGCGTCGAAGGCGCCAACCGCTTCCTGCGCCGCGTGTGGGCGTTCGGCTACGCGCAGGCCGCGCGCATCGAGTCGGCGTTGGCCTCCGCGCCGGCGCCGGTGGCGACCGAGCCGCAGAAAACCCTGCGCCGCGAACTGCACAAGATTTTGCAGCAGGCCGACTACGACTTGAAGCGCATCCAGTACAACACCGTCGTCTCGGCCTGCATGAAGATGCTCAACACGATCGAATCGGCCAAGCTGGACGACAGCGCCGCGTCGAACGCGCTGGTGGCCGAGGGCTTCTCGATTTTCCTGCGCTTGCTGAACCCTGTCGCCCCGCACATCACCCACGTGCTGTGGGAGGAACTGGGCTACGCCAAGGCGCACGGCGACATTCTCAACGCGCCGTGGCCGCAGGTCGACCCGGCCGCGCTGGAGCAGGCCGAGATCGAAATGATGATCCAGGTGAACGGCAAGCTGCGCGGCAGCGTGGTGGTGGCCAAGGGCGCCGACAAGGCGAGCATCGAAGCGGCCGCGCTGGCCAGCGAAGGCGTACAGAAATTCATCGAGGGCACGCCGAAGAAGATCATCGTCGTGCCGGGAAAATTGATTAACATCGTTGTATAAAGCATTAGTAACGCACCAATAACGCATCAATAACGGATGATAAACATGGCAAACATGGTAACCAAGCCCCGGTTGTTCCAGCGCGCGCGCGCTCACGTGCGCTTGTGCTCCGTCGTGCTGGCGCTGTCGCTGACGGTGTCGGCGTGCGGCTTCCACCTGCGCGGCGACGGCGGGCATTACACGCTGCCATTCCCGACGATGTACGTGGGATTGCCTGATTCGTCGCCGCTGGCGATCGATTTGAAGCGCAATATCAACGCCAACGGCAGCACCACCGTGGTCTCCTCGCGCGAGCAGGCCGACGGCGTGATCGAAGTGATCTCCAATCCGGAGCGCACCAAGTCGAAGTCGATCCTGTCGCTGGACAACAATGGCCGCGTGCGCCAGTACCTGCTCTCGTACAGCATCCTGTTCCGCGTGCTGGACAAGCAGGGCGCCGAGCTGCTTGGCCCGACCGCGATCGCGCTGAGCCGCCCGATCGATTTCAACGATACCCAGCTGCTGGCCAAGGAGCGGGAAGAAGCGCTGCTGTACAAGGATATGCAGACCGACCTGGTGCAACAGATGATGCGCCGGATCGCCGCCATCAAGGCCACGCGCATGTCGGTGCCGGCGTCGACGCCCGCATCTACGCCTGCATCTACGCCCAACCCGGCGCCGTCGCAGTCGGCGCCCGCCGTGCCGATCCTGTAAGGGCGCCCGATGCAATTGCGGTTGGAAGCGCTGGACGGCCATTTGACGAAGACGCTGTCGCAGCTGTACGTCATCACCAGCGACGAGCATCTGCTGGCGCTGGAGGCGGCCGACAAGATCCGCCGCACCGCGCGCGCGCAGGGTTATTCGGAGCGCGACGTGCTGACGGTGGAGCGCAGCTTCAAGTGGGGCGAGCTGCTGGCGGCCAACCAGGCGCTGTCGCTGTTCGGCGATAAGAAGCTCATCGAACTGCGCATCCCGACCGGCAAGCCGGGCAAGGATGGCGGCGCGGCGCTGCAAAATTATGTGAAGGACCTTAGCCCCGACAACCTGACGTTGATCACCTTGCCCAAGCTCGATTGGCAGACGCAAAAGGCGGCCTGGGTGGGCGCGCTGCAGCAGGCCGCCGTGTATATCGACATCGCCCAGATCGAGCGCGCGCACCTGCCTAACTGGATCGGCCAGCGGCTGGCGGCGCAAGGGCAAAGCGCGGACCGCCACAGCATCGACTTCATCGCCGACCGCGTCGAGGGCAATTTGCTGGCGGCGCACCAGGAGATCCAGAAGCTGGCGCTGCTGCACGAACCGGGCAAGCTGACTTACGAGCAGGTGCACGACGCGGTGCTCAACGTGGCGCGCTACGACGTCTTCAAGCTGAGCGAGGCGATGCTGTCGGGCGATCCGGCGCGGCTGGTGCGCATGCTCGAAGGCTTGAAAGGCGAGGGCGAGGCGCTGCCGCTGGTGCTCTGGGCGGTGTCGGAGGAGATCCGCACGCTGTTGAAGCTAAAGGCCGGCATGGCGCAGGGCCGTCCGCTCGGCGCGCTGCTGAAGGAATACCGCATCTGGGGACCGAAAGAGCGCATGATGGACCCGGCGCTGCGCCGCATCTCGCTGCCGACGCTGGAAGCGGCCATGAAGGACGCGGCCCAGGTGGACAAGATGATCAAGGGCTTGCGCGCCAAGGCGCACAACGGCGACGCCTGGGACGCCATGCTGCAACTGGCATTGAAAGTGGCGCGCGGCTGATTTGTCGTTTGATCGTGGTATCGACAACGTGTAATGGACATCGTGGAATGAACATGGATATCAAGCACTACATGGAAGAATTGGGCCGGCAGGCGCGCAAGGCATCGCGCGCCATGGCCCGCGCCGACAGCGCCACGCGCAACCGCGCGCTGACCTTGATCGCCGACGCCATCGAACGCGACGCCGAGCAGCTGCGCGCGGCCAACCAGCTCGATATGGACACGGCGGCGGCCAACGGCCTGGCGCCGGCCATGCTGGACCGCCTGGCGCTGTCGGACAAGGCCATCGCCACGATGGTCGAAGGCCTGCGCCAGATCGTCGCCTTGGCCGATCCGATCGGCGAGATCTCCGGCTTGAAATTCCGTCCATCGGGCATTCAGGTCGGCCAGATGCGCGTGCCGCTGGGCGTGATCGGCATCATCTACGAATCGCGCCCGAACGTGACGGTCGACGCGGCCGGCTTGTGCATCAAGAGCGGCAACGCCACCATCCTGCGCGGCGGCTCGGAAGCGATCCACTGCAACCGCGCGCTGGCCCGGCTGGTGACGGAAGGCCTGCTGGGCGCGGGCCTGCCGGCCGACGCCGTGCAAGTGGTCGACACCATCGACCGCGCCGCCGTCGGCGCGCTGATCACCATGCCGCAGTATGTGGACGTGATCGTGCCGCGCGGCGGCAAGGGCCTGATCGCGCGCCTGATGGAGGAGGCGACCGTGCCGATGATCAAACACCTCGATGGCATCTGCCACGTCTACATCGACGCCAAGGCCGATCTGAAGAAGGCGGTCGACATCGGCTTCAACGCCAAGTGCCACCGCTACGGCACCTGCAACACGATGGAGACGCTGCTGGTCGCGCGCACGATCGCGCCGG
>DASVTJ010000111.1:0-3696 GCA_036387635.1 Duganella sp. | reverse complement strand
GCCACCGGCAGCTATTCGGACGGCACCACCAAGCCGCTGACGGCCACCAATGGTTTGATCTGGAGCGCCAGCAGCCCGACGGTGGTGAACGTGGCCACCAACGGCTCGCTGACCCCGAAAGCGGTCGGCACGGCGACCGTGTCGGCCACGCTCGATACCGTCGTCGGCACCTTGCCGATCACGGTGACGGCGCCGTGGGTCGGCATCATTGCCGGCGGCTACCAGACCGTCGCGCGCAAGGCCGACGGCAATCTTTATAGCTGGGGCTCGAACGTCAAGTCGCAACTGGGCGACAACAGCACCATCGACCGCAACGCGCCGGTGCAGGTGGCCGGCACCATCACCGCCACCACCACTTGGAAACAGGTGGCCGTGGGCGAGCAGTACGTGGTGGCGATCCGCACCGACGGCACTTTGTGGGCCTGGGGCTACAACCAGGACGGCCAGCTCGGCGACGGCACCCAGATCAACCGCGTGGTGCCAACCCAGATCGGCTCGGCCAAAGACTGGGCCACCGTGGCCGCCGGCAGGGCGCACACGCTGGCGCTGAAGGTCAACGGCAATCTGTACGCCTGGGGCCGCAACGACAAGGGCCAGCTGGGCGACCCCCTGTTGACCGGCGCCAACCGCCTGGCGCCGTCCAAGATCGGCATCTTGCTGTGGTCGGCCATCGCGGCCGGCGACACCCACTCGCTGGCGATCCAGCGCGACACCAACGATTTGTATGGCTGGGGCGGCAACGCGTTCGGCCAGGTCGGCAACGCCAGCAAGACCGACGTCACGGCGCCGGTCAAGATCGGCACCCAGAAGTACAGCTCGGTATCGGCCGGCATCTCCCACTCGGCGGCGATCTCGACCTCTGGCACCTTGTACGCCTGGGGTTTGAATAGCTCGGGTCAATTGGGCAACAACGCCACCGTCGACATCACCGCGCCGGTGCTGATCGGCACTGACAACAATTGGTCGCAGGTGGCCGGTGGCGGGCTGCACACGATCGGCTTGCGCAACGACGGCACCTTGTGGAGCTGGGGCGCCAACGACCAAGGCCAGCTGGGCACCGGCGCCAGCGACACCCTGGTACCGCAACAGATTGGCACCGGCAGTAACTGGAAAGCCATCAGCTCCGGCATCGCCCACAGCTTCGGCCTGCAAACCGACGACACCTTGTGGGGCTGGGGCCGCAACCTGGAAGGCCAACTGGGCAACGGCAAGAACGCGCTGTACTCGGCGGTGCCGGTCAACGTTCCGAACTAACATGGCGTAACGCGCACCGCGCCGCAGCTGTCAGCGGCGCAATGTATCGGAAAGCAACGGACGGCGGGCGACCGCCCGGCTGTCCGTTGCTTTTTGAGACGTCAAGATGTCATAAAGCACCGGGAATCGATGCGGAGCGGCTACAATTTGGCTAGCCCCTTTCGCTCCAGGATCATTAGTGCCCATACGCCCACGCGCCATCCTTTCCCTGTTGCTGCTGCTGGCGGCGGCGCCAACCATGGCGCAGGACAAAGTCACGCTGCGGCTCAAGCATCTGCACCAATTCCAGTTCGCCGGCTATTACGCCGCGCTCGAGCAAGGCTACTACCGCGATGCCGGGCTCGACGTGCGCATCCTGGAAAGCGCCGACGGCAACCAAGCCGAGCGCGACGTGTTGTCCGGCAAGGCCGAGTACGGCGTGGCCGGCAGCAGCCTGCTGCTGTCGCGTCTGGCCGGCAAGCCGGTGGTGGTGCTCGGCGTGGTGTTCCAGCATTCGCCGTTCGCGGTGGCGATGCGCCAGTCCGGCGGCGAGCCCGACATCCGCCGCGTGATCGGCAAGCGTGTGATGATCGGCTCGCTCTCCGACGAAGTCGGCAACGCTGACGAACTGCTGGCTTACCTGGCCAAGGAGGGCGTGCCGGCCAGCAGCTTCCAGCGCCTCGCGCCCAGCTACGATCCGCACGACCTGATCGCCGGCCGGGTCGACGCCATGGCGGTCTACACGACCAACGAGCCCGACATGTTCGACCGGCTCGGCTTTCCGTACGACCTGTACAGCCCGCGCGCGGCCGGCATCGATTTTTACGGCGACAACCTGTTCACCAGCGAGCGCGAAATCGCCAGCCAGCCGGCGCGGGTGCGCGCCTTCCGCGCCGCCAGCATGCGCGGCTGGCAGTGGGCGATGAGCCACCAGGAGGAAACGGTCGACCTGATCCTGAACAAGTACTCGCGCCGCAACGACCGCCAGCACCTGCTGTACGAGGCGCGCCAGATGGTGGCGCTGGTGCAGCCGGTGCTGGTGGAGGTCGGCTACATGAACCCGCAGCGCTGGCGCCACATCGCCGACGTCTATGCCGGGCTGGGCATGCTGCCCAAGGGCGTCAGCTTCGACGGCTTCCTGTACAACCTCGACGAGCGCCACAGCAGCCTGGCCTGGCTGTACCGGGTGCTCGGCGCGGTCGCGATCGCGCTGGTGCTGGCGGCGGCAGTCCACTTCAGCTTGCTGGCGCGCGAACGCAAGCGCGCGCTCGACGCCATCCGTAAGGGCGAGCAGCGCTTCCGCACGATGTTCGAGGCTTCGCCGCTGGGCATCGCGCTGATCGACTCGGTCACCTACGAGTACCGCGACCTGAACCAGCGCTACCTCGACATCGTCGGCCGCTCGGCGCCGGAGTTGCGCGCCGGGCGCTGGCTCGACATCGCCCATGCGGACGACGCCGCCGCGATCAAGGCGCAGATGACGCAGCTGACCGCGCAGCGGCTGACCGGCTTCAAGGCCAGCTGCCGCATGTTCCGGCCCAACGGCGAGCTGGCCTGGGTCGACATGTCGATTACCGTGCTCGACACCGAGGCCGCCAGCCAGCCGCACCACCTGTGCATGATCGAGGACGTCACGGCGAAAAAGCAGAGCGAGACGTTGATCTGGCAGCAGGCCAACTTCGACACCTTGACGCAGTTGCCGAATCGCCGCATGTTCCACGACCGGCTGGCGCACGACATCGTCAAAAGCCGGCGCGAGCGCACCAGCCTGGCGGTGCTGTTCATCGACCTCGACCACTTCAAGGAGGTCAACGACACGCTCGGCCACCACCAGGGCGACATCCTGCTGGTGGACGCGGCGCGCCGCATCAGCGCCTGCGTACGCCAGTCCGACACGGTGGCGCGCCTGGGCGGCGACGAGTTCACGGTGATCCTGTCGACGCTGGACCAGACCGACCGCGTCGAATTGATCGCGCAACAAATCATCGACAGCCTGCGCGCGCCGTTCGCGCTGGGGCAGGAGCAGGCGTTCGTGTCGGCCAGCATCGGCATCACCCTGTACCCGGACGACGCGCTCGACATCGACGACCTGCTCAAGCACGCCGACCAGGCGATGTACGCGGCCAAGGGCGCCGGGCGCGACCGCTATAGCTTTTTCACGCCGGCCTTGCAGGTGGCCGCGCTCAACCGCATGCGCCTGACGAACGACTTGCGCGGCGCGCTCAAGGGCAAGCAGTTCGCGCTGTACTTCCAGCCGATCGTGCATTTGGAAAGCGGGCGCATCCACAAGGCCGAGGCGCTGATCCGCTGGCAGCATCCGCAGCGCGGCGTCGTCAGCCCGCTCGAGTTCATCCCGCTGGCCGAGGCGAGCGGCCTGATCGCCGGCATCGGCGACTGGGTGTTCCGCGAATCGGCGCAATGGGTGCAACGCTGGCGGCGCGAGCACCATCCCGAGTTCCAGGT
>DASVTJ010000110.1:0-2310 GCA_036387635.1 Duganella sp. | reverse complement strand
GCGACGAAGTGACGCTTGTTGCGGCGGCTGTACTGGTGCAGGCAGCGCGCCACCATCTCCTTGCCGGTGCCGGTTTCGCCGTAGATCAGCACATCGGCCGGTTCGTCGGCCAGGTCCAGGATCAGGCGCCGCAGATCGCGGATCGCCGCCGAATCGCCCAGCAGCGTCGCCTCGATGCCGACGCCGTGCTCGATGCGGTGGCGCAGCGCCGCCACTTCCAGTGTCAGGCGGCGCGTCTCGAGCGCGCGCTGCACCACCTCGGCCAGCTGTTCGGACGAATACGGTTTGGCGATGAAGTCGTAAGCGCCGTCGCGCATGGCGTTGACGGCCATCGTGATATCGCCATGGCCGGTCACCAGCACCACCGGCAGGTTGGCGTCGATCGCCTTTATCGCCTTCAGCAGATCGAGGCCGCTCATGCCGGGCAAACGCACATCGGTGACGACCACGCCGGCGAAACCGGGGTTGACCTTGGCCAACGCCTGCTCGGCCGCGTGGAACGCCTCGACCTGGAACCCGGCCAGGTCCAGCGCCTGCACGCTCCCGGCGCGCACGGTGGCGTCGTCCTCGACCAACAATACTTTCATCGCTTCATACATCTATAGTCTCCTGCTCCGCAAGCGGCAATTCAATGATAAATTTGGCCCCGACGCCAACACCGGCGCTGCCTTCGCCGTCGCCGGCCTCCGCCCGCAGCACGCCGCCAAATTCGCGCACGATCTGCTCGGAGATGGCCAGTCCCAATCCAAGGCCCTGGCCCTGTGGCTTGGTGGTGAAAAACGGCTCGAACAAATGGACACGGATGTCCTCCGGGATGCCGGGGCCGCTGTCGACCACGCCGATCGTGGCCCGCTCGTCGGTGCGGTCGACAACCACCGTCAGCTCGCGCGTCTGGCTGTCGGCCATGGCGTCGAGCGCATTGGTGAACAGATTGACCAGCACCTGCTCCAGCCGGTTGCTGTCGCACAGCGCGTGCACGTTCGGGCTGCGCATCGACATACGGAAGTTGACGCGCTCCTGCTCCACCCGGCGCTCGACCAGGAACAGCGCGGCGGTGATCGCCGCCGCTACCGGCACCGCGCCCGGCCTGGCGTCGGCCTTGCGCGCGAACTGGCGCAGCTGGCCGGTGATCAGCCCCATGCGCACCACCAGTTGCGAGATCGTCGCCAGATTACCCTTGGCTTCATCGATGCGGTTACGCTCGATCAGCACGCGGGCGTTGTCGGCCATCGTGCGCAGCGCCGTCAGCGGCTGGTTCAGTTCATGCGTGATCCCGGCCGACATCTGCCCCAGCACCGCCATCTTGGCCGCCTGAATCAACTCGCTCTGGGCCTGGCGCAGTTTTTGTTCGGCCTGGCGGCGCACCAGGTTCTCCTCGCTCAGACTGTGCGTCATCTGCTGCAGGCTGGAGGTGCGCTCGGCAACCATGGTTTCCAGATGATCGTAGGCGCGCTGCAAATCCTCGCGCGCGCGCAGCCGCTGCCGGCTTAGGCGACGGCGCTGTCGTCCATAGAGCACCAGCATCACCAACAAGGCCTGCGTCAGCAACGCGAACACGAACACGTTGCGCGCGCCGGCCCTGGCCGCACCCAGGTCGGACAGATAAACGAACTGCCAGTTGCGCGGCGCCAGCGAGCGTGACTGGCTGAGCATCGGCGCCGGGCCGGCCGGCGCCGGCGCGGTGACGATGCTCGCCCCGCCGGCGATGCCGCGCACCGCGCGCAGGCCCAGAGGCGTCAACGCATGCGAAAAATACTGGCGCGACGCTTCCAGTTCCTGCCGCGCCGCCGGCGGCAACGGCGCCAGGGTACGGTACTTCCAGGCCGGCTCGGAGCTCAGGAACACCACGCCGCGCGCGTCGCCCAGCAACACCTTGTCGGCGCCCCATACCCAGCCTTTTTCCAGCTTTTCGATATTCACCTTGACCGTGGCCACGCCCAGCATGCGGCCGTTTTGATAAATCCCGTGGGCGAAAAAGTAGCCGGGCTCGCCGCGCGTGGTGCCCACGCCATAGAAGCCGCCGGGCGTGCGCCGCAGCGCGTCGCGCACGTAGGGCCGGAACGAGACGTCGTCGCCGACAAAACTATCGGGCTGGCGCCAGTTGCTCGACGCCTGCGTCACGCCCTGCAGGTTGACGATATAAATGGTGGTCGATTTGGAGAGGCGGTTGACGCGCTCCAGATAGTCGTTGACCTCCGCCCTCAGCGCGTCGTCGCCCGGCTTTTGCAGCAGCGCGATGACGTCCTTGTTCAGTTCCAGGGTGCCGGGCAGGAAGTCGTACTTGGCCAGCAGGTTTTCCAGGCTAAGCGC
>DASVTJ010000109.1:0-2348 GCA_036387635.1 Duganella sp. | reverse complement strand
TCGGCCTCCAGCGACAGGTCGATGTTTTTGGCCACCGCCGCCATCGCCATCTCCAGCCCGACCTGGCGCGCGACGTCGCGCAGCGACACCGGTTCGGCCCGCGCCGCGGCGCCGTCGGCGTCGCCGCCATGTTCGATGCGCGCCAGCGTCAGCAACCGGTTGGCCAGGTTGACCGTCGAATCGGTGGTGGCGGCGATGCTGTGGACGATGTGGCGCAGCGCCGCCTTGGTGTCCTCGGGCGCCACGCCGGGCCGGTCGCACTCGCGCAGCGCCAGTTCGGTCTGGGTCTTGAGCACCGTGAGCGGCGTGCGCAATTGGTGCGAGGCGTCGGCGATGAAGCGGCGCTGGCTGCTGATCAACAGCTGCAGGCGCGAGCGCGAACTGTTCATCGCCGCCACCAGCGGGCGCACCTCCTTGTGCACCAGCGCCGGATCGACGTCGGACGAGTCCCTCAGGCTGCGCGATTCGACCGCGATCTTCAGGCGCATCAACGGTTGAAGCACCAGCCGCACCGCGAACCACACCAGCAGCGCGAGCGCCAGCAGCAGCAAGGCTTGCCACGTCAGGGTGTCGAACAGGATCTGGTTCGACAGCCCGCGCCGCGCCTCCAGCGTTTCGCCGACCTGGATCAGCGCGATGCCGCGCATCGAGTCGTCGTAGACCGGTTGCAGCAGCGCGGCGATGCGCACCGGCTGGCCGTTGTAGGTGGCGTGATAAAAGCGCACCAGCGCCGGGTAGGCCTGCGAGCGCGGCACGTTGGCGGGCACCGCCGGCAGGTCGCCGTAGCCGGACACCGTCTCGCCGTCGATGCCGGTGACCTTGTAGTAGATGCGGCCCAGCGTGTCGGTCTCGAAGCTGTCGAGCGCCACGTACGGCACGTCGGCCACCACCTTGCCGCCGACGATGGATACGCGTTCGGCCAGCGCGCGCGTGGACGCCAGCAGCGAGCGGTCGTAGGCCACATCGGCGGCGTCCAGCGCGTTGTGGTAGACCGAGATCGTGTTGAGCGTGACCAGCACCAGCAAGGGCCCCAGCAGCCAGCGCAGCAGCTGGCCGCGCAGGCTGCCGAGCGTGGCGCCGGGGCCGAATCGTCGGGCGAGCCTGGTCAGCAGCGGCATCGGACGGGCGCGGGGGGCGGGGTAGGGAACAAGTGGGCGTGCACGGGAAGTCGGCCGGAACTGATCGCGCGCGTCAGTCGACGGCCACCGGTGGCCGCGGCTGCAGCAGGTAGCCGATGCCGCGCAGCGTGGTGATGATGGCCGCGTCGGGGGCGGCGATGTCGAGCTTTTTGCGCACGCGGTGGATATACAGTTCGATGGCGTCGATGTTGGCGTCGTCGGCCAGCGCGAACACTTCGTCGAACAGCTTTTCCTTGGAGACGGCGCGGCCGGCGCGGGTGATCAGCGTTTCGAGCACCGCGTGTTCGCGCGGCGTCAGCGCCAGCGCGCTGCCGGCATAGGTGAACATGCGGGTGATGGTGTCGAAACTGAGCGCGCCGCAGCGGTGCACCAGCGCTTCGTTGCCGACACTGCGGCGCAGCAGCGCCTTGACGCGCGCCTCCAGTTCGGACAGTTCGAACGGTTTCGCCAGATAGTCGTCGGCGCCCAGGTTCAGGCCCTGCACCCGTTCCTCCAGGCCGCCGCGCGCCGTCAGGATCAGCACCGGCGTCTGGCCGCGCGGGGCGGCGCGCGCGCGCAGGCGCTTGAGCACTTCCAAGCCGTCCATGCGCGGCAAGGTCAGGTCCAATATCAGCAGCGCGTAATCCTGCGTGTGCAGCAGGGCGTCGGCGTCGGCGCCGTTGTCCGCGCATTCGACCGTCAGGTGGGCGTCGCGCAGCGCCTTCGACAGCCAGTGCGACAGCTCGGTGTGGTCTTCAACTAACAGTATGCGCATAAATTCTTGCCATGGAGTAAAAAAAAGAACAGTCTTAGGCCAGAATCATCGTCGCCCTCGGCACAAAAGGGAAGTCCCCAGAAAAGTCAGACCCCCATTGTGGCGCATGGACGACAAGAAAGCGCCTCTCGGCAGCAGTGAAAGGTAATTGAAAGGAAGTCACTTCTATAGTGGCACCCTGATAGTGAATATCAGGCATCACCAATAACTATATCCTCTGGAGATACAATGAAAAAGTCCCCTCTTAGCCTCAGCGTGATGGCGCTGGCGCTGGCCGCCGCAACCGGCGGCGCCGCCCAGGCCCAATCAAGTGTTCAAGTTTACGGCCTGCTCGACGTCGGCGTGGAAAACGCCAACAACCAAAACGCCGCCGGCAACAGCGCCACCCGCGTCATCTCGGGCGGCATGAACACTTCGCGCTGGGGTGTGCGCGGCACCGAGGATCTGGGCGGCGG
>DASVTJ010000108.1:0-2617 GCA_036387635.1 Duganella sp. | reverse complement strand
ATCGATTCCGGCTTCTACGTTTCCATCGGCACCGACCAGAACCCGGACGACCTGCTCAAGCAAATCCGCCACTATCTGGCCGAATGCTCGGCGCGCGGCATCCACTTCGAACGCTCGGACGTGGCCGCCGAATTGCGCATCTCGTTCACCACCGAACGCGGCGAGGCGACGCCCACCCTGGACTTCACGTTGGCCGATCTGACCTTGCTGGTCGAGATGGGTATCAACCTCAGCATCACGGCTTGATGCGTTTTGCCGAAACGCGGCTGGCCAGCTTTCGTTGCGGGCAGGCCGAGCGGCGCATCCACGTGTGGGAGCCGACCACGGAGCCGGCCACGCCAGCCACGCCGGCCACGCCGCGCGCGGTGATTCTAGCCATCCACGGCGGCATGGCGCATGAGGGCGACTACGTCACGCCGGCGCTATACTTCCGCCAGCACGGTATCGCCACCGTCGCCTACGACCTGTGCAGCCATCAGGACGCGCGCCGCGTCGACATTCCCGGCTTCGACGTATTCCTCGATGACAGCGCACTGTTTCTGCAATGGGTCAAGCGCGAGTATCCCGGCGTGCCGGCCTATGTGATGGGCCATTCGATGGGCGCGCTCATCGCCACACATCTGGGACTGGGCCGCTTCGCCGGCGAGGCCGCCATTCGCGGCTTCATCCTGTCGTCGCCGTACTACGTGAATGCGATCAAGGTCTCGCCGGTGCTGTTGGCACTGGGCGGCGTGCTCGGCGCGCTGGCGCCACGCATGAAGGTGCCGTTGGCGCCGCTGACCGACGTGCTCACGCACGACCGCGCCATCACCGCGCGCCACCATGCCGACGAGCGCGACGGCGTGCGCGCCACCGAGATCACGGTGCGCTTCGGCAACGCGCTGACGGCGGCGCAGCGGGGACTGGCCGCGCGCATGCCGGCGTGGACGCAGCCACTGTACGCGGTGGTCGCCGGCGACGACAAGCTGGCCGACGCCGACGCGTCCGAGGCGATGCTCAAATCGGTACCGGCGGCGCTGCTGACTTATCGGCGCCATCCGCAAAACTATCACGAGAATTTTAACGAGCTCAATCGGGAAGAGATTTTTGCCGACATCCTGAACTGGATGCGGTTGCCGGCCGCCGGCTGATCGTCATCGGCCGGCGGCGGCTGCTACTGTCCGGGGGTTATTCCAGCGTCCAGACGTACTGCATATTCATTTTGGATTCGAACGGCTTGCCGGCCCGGGTGCCGGGCTTGAACGTGCATTTTTCGATGCCGGTGCGGGCCGCCTCGTCCAAGTCGGCGAAACCGCTGGACTTGACCACTTCCGAACTCTTAGGCTTGCCGTCAGTGCCGACGACGAAACCCAGCGTCACCGTGCCCTGATTCTGGCGCGCGAGGGCCTCTTTCGGCCACACCGGCTTGGCGCAGCTGTTGAAATCGACCACCGCCTTGGTGGTGGAGCCGGCGACCTTGTCGGCGGCGACGGCCTCGGCGTAGATCGTCATGCAGGCCAGCGCCAGTCCCAGCATCGGGATCGCCGCTTTCCAGTTCATCGCCCGCGGTGCGGGGCGCATCAGGTGTTGAATACGTTCCATTAAATTTCCTCCGTTGGCCGCTTGGGCCAGGTGGTGGGTGGAGAACTGGATTTTTTCCAGTTCTGAAAGTGCAAGGGCCAGACGCCGCGGTTCGCCCAGTGTCCTTGCTGCTAAATCGTCCGCCATCAGTTCGCGCTCGACACGGACGCGGTTCGATATCCACCAGACAGCCGGGTGGTAGAACAGCACCGTCTCGATCACGTTTTGCAGCAGGTTGACCAGATAATCGTGACGCTTGATATGCGCCATTTCGTGCGCCAGCAGCGCGGCCAGCAGATCGGGCGGCATGCCCGACACCAGCGACGCCGGCACCAGCACCACCGGGCGCCACCAGCCGGCCGTGACCGGGCTGGCCAGACTGTCGACAATGCGCAGGCGCACCGGGCGCGTTACGCCGAAGCGGCGCGCCAGCCGCGCCAGGCTCGCTTCCCAATGCAGCCGGTTAGCGCGGTGGTGCGGCGCGTCTTCGTTGACGGCGCGGTTGATCCACAACAGGCCGAGCACCATGCGCAGCGCCAGCACGGCGGCGCACAGCGCCCACAGGCCGACGATGCCGCGCAGCGAGTCGCGCAAGTCGAACGGCTGGCCGCCGCCGGTGATGGTTTGCGCGGCCAGTTGCAGCATGTTGAAATCGACGTTGGCGACGCCTGCGTCGCCGCCGAGCCGCTGGTACAGGTCGAGGGCCGGCCAGCACAGGCAGGTCAGCAGCGCCGAGCAGGCGACCAGGTAGCGGTATTCGGCGCGCGTGTTGCGCATCAACGCCAGCGCCAGCGCGGTGGCGCAGCCGAGCAGCAGGCCTTGCCACAGGAAGTGCATCAATGTCAGGCCGAGGGAGAAGATGAAGGTGCTCATTTGTCGTCGTCCTTGAGCAGTTGTTCGATCTCGGCCCGTTCTTTTTTGGAGATGCCGCTGCGCAGCGCCGCCAGCACCAGCGCCTTGGCCGAGCCGGCGAACGCCTTGTGCATCAGGTCTTTGAGCAGGTTGGTTTGCAGCGCGTCCTGCGCCTGGGCCGGCGCGTAGATGTGCGAGCGCTGGC
>DASVTJ010000107.1:0-5263 GCA_036387635.1 Duganella sp. | reverse complement strand
CAGCGGCGGCAGCTATTTTCTCAACGGCGTCGACACGCTGACGTTGTCGCGCGCCGAACTGGCCACCATCCGCAACCGCACCATCGGCTTCGTGTTCCAGAGCTTTAACCTGATCAAGCGCATGAGCGTGGCGGAGAACGTGGCGCTGCCGCTGATCTACGCCGGCGTCTCGCGCGCCAAGGCGCACGCCAAGGCGCTGGTGGAGCTCGAGCGCGTCGGCTTGCGCGACTATGCCAAACGCACGCCAAACCAGCTGTCCGGCGGCCAGCAGCAGCGCGTGGCGATCGCCCGCGCGCTGGTGGGCGATCCGCCGCTGATCCTGGCCGACGAACCGACCGGCAATCTAGATACTCAGACCAGCGAGGACATCATGCGCTCGTTGCAGCAGTTGAACCAGGAGCGCGGCATCACGATACTGCTGGTGACGCACGAGCCGGACATCGCCGCCTACAGCAAGCGGCTGATGCGGCTCAAGGACGGCCATGTGCTGTACGACGGCCCGGCCGCCGAAGGACTGCGCCAGATGGCGCTTGGCCAGCAGCTCGATCAAGTTGTCCACACGGCGGGCGCGCCATGAATTTTTTGCAGATCGTGATCGAGGCGTTCCGCTCGATGCTGGCGAACCGCCTGCGCACGCTGCTGACGATGCTCGGCATTATCATTGGCATCGCCTCGGTGGTGCTGCTGCTGGCCGTCGGCGACAGCATGAAGCGCTTTATCGCCAAGGAGTTGGAGCAGCTGGGCACCAATATGCTGTTCGTCTCGCCCGGCGGCGACCGCGCGCAGCAACAGCGCCTGCGCAGCGGCGCCGCGCCGGCGCTGACGATGCTCGACGCGGCGGCGCTGAACCGGCTGCCGTCGCTGGCCGGCGCGGCGCCGGTGCTGCAGGGCGGCTTCAATCTGGCGGTGGGCAACGAGAGCGCCTCGAAGACGGTGCACGGCGTGAGCCCGGACATGTTCAAGATTCGCGGCTGGAAGATCGACAAGGGCAGTGCCTTTAGCGACGCCGACGTGCGCTCGGCCGCGCGCATGGTGGTCATCGGCCGCAAGATCGCCGACCAGTTTTTCTACAAGATCGACCCGCTGGGCAAATACATCCGCATCGAGAACGTCTCGTTCCAGGTGGTCGGCGTGTTGTACGGCGAGGGCAAGCAGGTCGACGGCGGCGATTTGAGCGACTACGTGCTGGTGCCGATCACCGCCGCCGCCGCCAACCTGGTGAAGATGCCGTTTCCCGGCAATGTGCATTACGTGGTGGCGCAGGGCCGCTCCGGCGGCAACCTGCAAGAGGCCATCGAGGACATCAACGAAACGCTGCGCGACCGCCATCGCATCAAGTTCGAGCAGCCGGACGACTTCCGCATCGATAACCTGGCCTCGTTCGCCGAGACGGCCAAGACCATCAGCACCGGCCTGGCCGCGCTGCTTGGGCTGATCGGCGCCATCTCGCTGATCGTCGGCGGTATCGGCATCATGAACATCATGCTGGTGTCGGTGACCGAGCGCACCCGCGAGATCGGCATCCGCATGGCGATCGGCGCCAAGCCGCGCGACGTGCTGCTGCAGTTCCTGACCGAGGCGGTGGTCATCTGCCTGGTGGGCGGCGTGTTCGGCATCGTGCTGGCCACGGCGGCGGCGGCGGCGATCACCGCGACCGGCAAGTTCGCGGTGTTTATCACCTTGCAGGCGGTGGTGGTGGCGTGCGGCTTTTCCAGCCTGGTGGGGGTGTTCTTTGGGTTCTATCCGGCGCGGCGCGCCTCCAAACTGCTGCCGGTCGATTGCCTGCGCTACGAGTGACAGTGGCGGCCCGCCCGGCCCGGATCAGTAATCGAATTTTTTGCCGCGCGCGGCGCTTTTGAAAAACAGCATGGGGTCGCGCTCCGCTTCCATTTTCAGGCGCCGCTCCTTGGCTTCCAGCGCTTTTTGCGCCAGTCGTTCATTGTGCTCGGCGATGCGGATCTGCACTTGAAAGCCGTGCTTGCTGTTTTGCAGCAGCCCCAGTTTTTGCCGCATCGCGGCGGCCCAGATAAAGAAAATGATCAGCAGCGCGAGCAGATAGGCGGCCTGCCAGATGCCATAATTCTGGCTAATGAAGGGAAGCAGCGGCGCGGCGTCCTCCAGCCAGCCCTGGCCCAGCACGCCGAGCACGGCCGCCGAGGCGCCCAGCCCCACGGTTTTGGTGATCAACCAGCGGCTGGCCTTGATGCGTTGTTCCCAGAAGTGCAGCGGGGCGTCGTGCAAGGTCGTGTCGTTGGTGTCGAGGGTGTCGGTGGTCATGGCGGCATTGGATAGGCGCGGTGGTGCGGAAGATATTATATGATGAATTCTTTAAAGAAACTAAAGTTGCGATGGACGTCAAGCGACAGGGAGTGACTGGATGAAAAAAAGCGCGTTGGCGGCGACGCTGATGGCCGTGTGTGCCGTTCTCATGGACGGGGCGGGCGCCGGTGAAGGAGCCGCCGCAACCGCTGCCGCCGGCGCGCCCGTCACGCCGGCGCCGACCGAATCGGTGGTCGGCCGGGGCTGGGCGAATAACTCGGTCAACGCCGTGGTGTTCCGCAAGAATTCGCTGGTCTCCGACCGCCAGACGCAATATATCGCTTACTACGACGCCGATCGTTACCTGGTGCTGGGCAAGCGCAAGCTGGGCACGTCGCGCTGGATTACGCGGCGCACCCGCTATCAGGGCAACGCCGCCGACGCCCACAACGCCATCAGCTTGATGCTCGACGGCGCCGGCTATCTGCATGTGTCGTGGGACCACCACAACAACGCGCTGCGGTATGCGCGCGGCGTCAAGCCGGGTTCGCTGGAACTCGGTCCCAAGCTGCCGATGATCGGCGCCGATGAGGAATCGGTGTCGTATCCCGAGTTTTATCGTCTGCCCGATGGCAACCTGTTATTCTTCTACCGGCTCGGCGGGTCCGGCCGGGGCGACCTGGTCATCAACCGCTACGAGGCCGCCACGCGGCGCTGGTCGCGCCTGCACACCAACCTGGTCACGGGCGAAGGCAAGCGCAACGCCTACTGGCAGGCCTTTCTCGACCACAAGGGCACCTTGCACCTGTCATGGGTGTGGCGTGAATCGCCGGACGTGGCCAGCAACCACGATCTGGCGTACGCGCGTTCGCGCGACGGCGGCGTGACGTGGGAAAAGTCGAGCGGCGAGCGGTATGCGCTTCCGATCGACGCGGCCGGCGCCGAGTACGCGGTCCGCATCCCCCCAAATAGCGAGTTGATCAACCAGACGTCGATGGCGGCCGACCGCGACGGCCATCCCTACATCGCCAGCTACTGGCGCGACGCCGGCTCGGCGATTCCGCAATACCACGTGGTGTTCCATGACGGCGACCAGTGGGCCGTGCGCTCGCTGGATTTTCGCAAGACCGCGTTTTCACTGAGCGGGCAGGGCACCAAGCACATCCTGATCGCGCGTCCGCAAATCATGGTCGATATTGCCGACGCCGACGCCCGCGCCGGCAAGCCGGGCGGCCTGCTGGTGTTTCGCGACGAGGAGCGCGGCAGCAAGGTGTCGGTCGCCCGCATCAGCGATTTCGCCGCCGGCAAGTGGCAGGTCGGCGATCTGACCGGCGCCTCGGTCGGCGCCTGGGAACCGAGCTTCGACACCGAGATGTGGCGACGCAGCGGTGTGCTCAGTTTGTTCGTGCAGGAGGTGCGGCAGGTCGACGGCGAAGGACGGGCCGCCGTCCCTGCCGAGCCGGTGCGGGTGCTGGACTGGCGGCCGCGCTGACCGTGCTTGCAAGTCGCCGTCCAGCGATGGAAGCGCTGGACGGGGGCTCCCGTTAAGGCTGCTGGTTGCGCTTGGCGATCTCGTTGCCGGCGTAAGCGCCGCCCATGGCGCCGGCGATCGTCGCGATGGTCTTGCCCCGGCCGCCACCGACCTGGTTACCCAGCAGACCCCCAACCACCGCGCCCAAGCCGATGCCGACCGCGCTGTTCTGCGGCGCCGCCTGTTGCACCGGCGCTTGCGCCACACGGGGCGCACTGTCGTCGCGGCTCGACTGGCGTGCCGGCGCGTACGTGTGATGCACGATGGTGCGATGCTCGACCACCCTTGGCTGCTGCACTGGTTGCTGCTGTTGCTGAAGCTGCGGCTGAAGTTGCTGCTGGAGCTGAGGCTGCATTTGCGCGGTTAGCGGCTGACCGATCTGCGGCGCCGGCGTTGACCCAGCGCTGAGCTCGGTCGGGGCGCCGCCTTTGGCTTGCGAGTTTGGCAGCAGGCCGAGGATCGACGCGGCGCCGACCAGACTGACCAGGGTCAGCGAAAATGCGGCGACAGCCATCAGCGGGTGGATGCGGTTGGGTACAGTATGGTTCATTTTGGTTCTCTCCAGATTTGCCATGCGTGGCGCTTGTCCCTATAACGGGCGTGGATGAGAACCGGGTGACGCAGAAAGTGTTTCCTGAGTAAGCAAATGTTACCGCGCAGATGTTGCGGCGCAGAGGTTTCGGGGCACATGTTACGGCGCGCTTTTGGCGGCCGCGCGGCGCTCCAGCCATTCGCGACCGCCGCGCTCGAGCGCCCGGTCGACCACGGCTGGCGGCAGGCTGTAGACGGTCGCCCAGGTGGCGCGGCCATCGGCCGCGTTCGACGGAAAGCTGCTCACCTCGACCGGCCAGTGATACTTGCGCTTCAAGCTTTTGATGATGGCGGCCAGCGAGGTGCGGCCTTGCAGCGGCGCGCTGCCGGACTGGTCGCTATCGGACAGCAACACCGCCAGCACGGCGCCGCGCGCGGTCAATGGACCGGGAAAGGTGGGGGATTTGGGAGTTTTGGTGGCCATGGCGCCATTCTATGACACGGCGTCATGTGCCACCACTTCAGCCGGCTCAGGCGCGTGCGTTGCGCTTGCGCATGAAACCGATCAGGCCCAGGCCGGCGCCCAGCATCAAATAGGTCGTCGGTTCCGGCACGGCGGCGGCCACGGAGGTCACCTGCACGGTGTCGATGCCGATATAGTCCGAGTTGAAGCCGAGCGGGCCGCCGTTGTTCACCGTGTAGTGGAACGCGAACGCGCCGGTGGTCGGGCCGGCCAGGCCGCCGAGCGTGACGCTGAACTGCGTCCACGTCTGCGGATAGCCGAACAGGGCCTCGTCGGGATTGACGCTCAGCAGCAAGGTGGTGAAAGTGCCGACGCTGTTGGCGGTGTTGCCCACGTCGGTGCCGCCGACGCTGCTGAAACGCACGTCGAGGCGGTCGGGGAAGAACGAAAAGTCGGTGGTGCGGGTGAAGAACGACAGC
>DASVTJ010000106.1:0-10019 GCA_036387635.1 Duganella sp. | reverse complement strand
CGCGCACCAATGGACGCACGTTGTTCAGTGTGCCGCCGGCGATGGTGCCGTTGTTGACCTGCACCGGGTTGTAGTTCGATTCGCTCTGCTCCAGCGAAATTTCCAGCTGGTTGGCGGTTTCCTCGGACTTGAAGCGCGACGCGTAGACGTCGATGATGCTGGTCCATTGTTTGTTGGGACGGTATTGCAGTACGCCCATCACGCCGTCGCGCTGGTTTTCGCCGCTGCGGGCCACGGCCTTGATGCCGTTCGACGCGAAGGTGCCGGCCGGCAGGCCGTTGCGTGCGTCGCGTTTCCATGGCTCGTACAGGCCGGTTTCATTCGACAGGATCGGGGTTTCCAGGCGCGCATAGCCGAGCGCGACACCGATCGTGCGGTTGGCGAACTGGTCGATGTAGCTGGCGCTGAAGCGGCTGCCGGTGTCCTTGGCGTTGCCGATCTTGCCCAGCGAATTCTTTTCGCCACGGGCATTCAGCGCCACGGTGCGGTTGGAGAAGTTCAGCGGACGCACGGTCTGCATGTCGATGGTGCCGGACAGGCCCTGGCCGACGAGGCCCGCGTCAGGCGTTTTGTAGACGGTCACGCCGCTCATCAGCTCGGACGGGTATTGATCGAATTCGACGCTGCGGTTGTCGCCGGTGCTGACCTGCTCGCGGCCGTTCAACAACGTGGTCGAGAAGTCCGGCGACAGGCCGCGCACGCTGATGACCTGGGCGCGGCCGGCGACGCGTTGCGCGGCCAGGCCCGGCAGGCGCGAGATCGACTCGGCGATGCTGACGTCCGGCAGCTTGCCGATGTCTTCGGCCGAGATGGCCTCGACGATGGAGCTGGAATCCTTCTTGACCGAGATGGCGCCCTCGATACCGCGACGGATACCCGATACCACGACCGACGCGACCGGCGTGTCGGTGGTTTGGGCCGCTTCGGCCCCGGTGGTCTGCGCGTACGCCGGGCTGGCCAGCGCCGCTACAAACAAAGCGCACCCTGCGGCGACCGGCTTCAATGGAAAGGCAGCGGTCTTGCTGCGCTTAGTTGCGAAAATACTCATTCAATGTCCCCTCTACACGACATAAATTAATCTCCCGCAACATCAGGCGCACCGCATCGGGCGTCTCAACTACACGGGATCCAAGAAAAAGCAGACGTTCTAAAGACGTTCTGGCAAGAATTTTGTACTAAAACTAGATTCGATGTCAATGGAACTTCCATTTACCTACAGAATACGGCGTGTCGGCGTGGCTGGCCTCCCTGTAAGAATGGCGGTTGTCGTTGTATTTAGGCTACAGGCGCGCGACAAACAAGATGTAGTAGAACTACAGTTTAGTCAACAAAATGGCGTGTTTTTGAAAGCAAATGTCAGAAACTTGGCGCTTCGCAGGCGGGCTGATGGGTGTTCCCGCATCGATTTGTCGGCGGCAGGAAGCCGACCGTCCCGAAAGCGCGAAATCGCTGTATTCCGGGTAAATTTTCTGGCTGCGCGAGGTTTGATAGCTGGCGGCTTTCGGAGTATTCTCTAGCGAAATCAAGAATTAATGCCCAAGTATGCATAATTTACAACGCTGTAGTACGACTACGCGCGCCGCGCGCCATGGAGATTGATAATGAGTTTTCGCTTGACCGCGCTGTGCGCCGCACTATCGCTGGCTTTACTGGCATCCTTCGCGCGGGCCGCGCTGGCTGCGGCCCAGGCTGTTATACCCCAGGACACCACCACCACCACCACCACTGCCACGACCAGCTATCCGACCTGGGACGGCAAACAAGAAACGGTGCGTTACACGACGCCGGATGCCGGCGCCGCGCAGCGCAGCTACACGCAGTCGACCACCCTGCGCGTGCGCGAAGGCGGCCAACAGCAGGTGGTCTATCAGGAATCGGCCACGCTGCCGACGGTTCGCAGCGGCAGCCTCGCCTTCGATGCGCTGTTCGCGCTGGCCGGCGTCGAGATGCAGCAGGACGCCGTCAGCGCGATCCGCGACGGCAGCTACAACGGCGGCAACGCCATCGCCTGCGAATGCTTCGCGACCGGCGAGTTGTGGCACTACGTGTGGACCCGCGATCTGTCGTACGCCGCATCGCTGGGCCTGGGCATGCTGGACCCGCAACGCGTACGCAATTCGCTGGAATTCAAACTGTCCGGCTACCGCGACGGCGTCAAGCCGGGCGCACACGTCGCCGGCGGCGCAGACGGTTTGCAAATCATCCAGGACACCGGCAGCGGCGGCAGCTGGCCCGTCAGCACCGACCGTGTCAGCTGGGCCTTCGGCGCCGACGAGGCGCTCAAGGCGCTGGCGCCGGAGCAGCGCCGCGCTTTTGCCGCCACCGCGTTGCGGGCGCTGACCACTACCCTGGAAAACGACCGGATCGCCGTCTTCGACCGCGCCGCCGGCTTGTACAACGGCGAACAGTCCTTCCTCGACTGGCGCGATCAAAGCTACGCCGCGTGGATACCCGGCGACCTGGCCAGCATGGCGACCTCGAAAGCGCTATCGACCAACGCCGGCCATTACAAGGCGCTGACCTTGGCCGCGCAACTGGCGGCCGAACAAGGCGACAAGGCGCTGGCCGACAAGTACGCGGCATGGGCGGCGGACCTGAAGCGCGCCATCAACGAGCGCTTTTGGCAGGCCGACGCCGGCATGTACAGCAGCCTGACGGCCGGCCACTTCGACGGCGCGCCGATGTACAAATACGACTGGCTGGGCCAATCGCTCGCCATCGTCACCGGCATCGCCGACGAGCGGCAGGCGCAAAGCATCCTGGCGCGCTATCCGCATGGCCCGCTCGGCGCCCCGGTGATCTATCCGCAGCAAACCGGCATGGCGGTGTATCACAACCGCGCGATGTGGCCGTTCGTCACGGCCTACGGCCTGAAGGCGGCCACGATGCACGGCAACGTGGCGGTGGCCGACGCGGCCTATGACACCTTGATGCGCGGCGCGGCGCTGAACCTGTCCAACATGGAAAACCTGGAGTGGATCTCCGGCCAGCCCATGTTGGAGGATAAGCGCGACGTGGACGGCAAACCGGTCGACTTGAGCGGACCGGTGGTCAACTCGCGCAGGCAGCTGTGGTCCGTGGGCGCCTATCTCGGCATGGTGGTCGGCGAGGTGTTCGGCGTACGCACCACCGATAGCGGCATCGCATTGCGCCCCTTCGTGACGGCGAAGCTGCGCCGCGAGGCCTTCGCCGGCAGCGACGTGGCGACGTTGAACAACTTGACCGTGCGCGGCAAACGCCTGCGCGTGCGCCTGCTGCTACCGGCCGCCGCGCCGGCCGCCGTGCCGCCCAAACATGGCTACTACGCGATCGACAGCGTGACCCTGAACGGCAAGCCTGCGACGCAATCGCTGGAATGGTCGGCGCTGGCCGACGACAATCGAATCGACATCCAGCTGGGCCAACTGCTGCCGGGCCGGCAGGACATCCGCCGTGTCAACGCCACGCCGCTGGCGAGCGATCCGGCCGTGTACGCGCCGTCGGAGGCGCGCATCGTCAAGCTGGAACGCGGCGCCTACGGCTTGCCGACGCTGCACATCGCCCACCCGGGAGCCGGCAAGGGCGTGGTCTACAACATCTACCGCAACGGCAAGCTGGCGACGCAGCGCGTGACGGCGACCAAGTGGGCCGACCGCGACGCCGCCAGCCTGTTACGCGGCGAAGCCGGAAACCTGTGCTACGCGGTGGAGGCGATGTACACCGGCTCGGGCAACCGCAGCCACCACAGCGCGCCGGTGTGCCTCGACGCCGGCCTGGAAACCGGCGCCGGCGACGCCCGCGCCCAGTCCAGCATCGCGGCCGCGGATGGCCGCATCGCCGCCTGGGGCGCGCCGGCCGACAAGTTCGCGGTGAACGATATCAAGGTGGCGCGCGATGGCAGCTACGCGCTGCAAATCAAATATCGCAACACCGCGAACCAGATCAATTTTGGCATCAGCGGCGGCGTCAAGTGGCTGTCGCTGAAGGACGCCGACGGTAAAGTTATCGCCAGCGGCGTGGTGCAGCTGCCGCACTCGCCCGAGCATGCCGGCCCGTCGTACTCGACGCCGATCACCGCCGCGCTCAAAACCGGCAGCTATCGCCTGGAGCTGGAAGACCACTACAACATGAGCTACTTGAAAAGTAACACCACCTATAGCGATGCCGGTGGCGTGAAGGGGCCGTCGAACCGGTTCGACATCCACGGTGTGCGCGTGTTGCCGGTGGCGGCGGCTACAGAATAATCAACTCGTAATCAGCTTGTAATCAGCTTGTAATGAGCTCGATGCGGCGACCGCGATGGCCAGCAGCGTGTCCACCTCGCCGGGCGAGACGGCTGCGCTCAGGCAGAAGCCGAACGCCTCGTCGCAGCCCATCGCCACCAGCTGCGCCAATTGATCGCCGGTTTCGACGCCGCCGGCGATCACCCGCATGTTCAGCGTATGCGCCATCGCGATGATAGCGCGCACCATGGCGCCGCCATCCGCATCAGCCGGCTGGTGCGCGCCATGCAGGTCGTCGATGAAGCTTTTATCGATCTTGACCACATCGACCGGAAAGCGCCGCAGATAATTGAGCGACGCGTAGCCGGTGCCGAAATCGCTGATCGACATCCGCACGCCCAAGTCCTTGAACTGCCGCAGCGTGGCCTCGCAATTCTGGTTGCGGTCGATCAGCACGCCCTCGGTGATCTCCAGTTCGATGTGGCGGCCCGGCACGCCGGCCTGCTCGAGGATCGCGGCGAGGGTTTCGGCGATATCCTTCTGGTAGAACTGGCGCGGCGACAGATGCACCGACACCGTCAGCGGGTGGCCGCGCTCGATCCACAGCCTGGCCTGCGCCGCCGCCGTCGCCAGCGCCCAGGCGCCGACTGGCAGTATCAGCGCGCTTTCCTCCAGCACCCCCAGGAAATCGAGCGGCATCACCAGGCCCAGCTCGGGGTGGTTCCAACGCAGCAGCGCCTTGACGCCGGTGATCCGCTGCGCGCGCAGATCGAGCTTGGGCTGATAGACGAGAATGAATTCCTTGTGCTCGAGCGCGTGCCTGAGCGCCGTCTCCAGTATCAGCCGCGAGTAAGCCTTGACCTGCATGCTCGGCACGAAGCGCACGCTGGCGCCCGTGCCGCGCTGCTTGGCCGCGTACATCGCCAAATCGGCCTTCTCGATCAGGTCGTCAATGCTCTGGTCGTCATCCGGATACACGGCCACGCCAACGCTGGCCGCCACCGCCAGCGGCGCGCCGTTGATGGTGAACGGCGCGCCGATGGCGGCGACGATCTTGTCGGCCACCTGCTGCGCGTCTGGTGCGCAGCGCAGTTCCGTCAGCAGCAGGATGAATTCGTCGCCGCCCCGCCGCGCCACGGTATCGACCTCGCGCACGCACTGGCGCAGCCGCTGGGCGAACTGCACCAGCACCTGGTCGCCGGCGTCGTGGCCAAGCCTGTCGTTGATGTCCTTGAAGCGGTCGATGTCGACGAACAGCACCGCCAGCAGGCTGCCGTGGCGGCGCGCGTAGGCGACGCCGTGCTCGAGCCGCAGCTGGAATTGCAATCGGTTGGGCAGGCCGGTCAGGCAATCGTGATGGGCGATGAAGTCGAGCCGCATTTCGGTGTCGCGCTGCGCTGCAAGCGCGCTTTGCAAATGTGTGCAGCGCCGTCGCAGCACCCGCGCGCGCGTTTCGCCATACCACAGCGCCAACAGACAAGGTGCCATGCCCATCAACACTGGTAACAGGAGCTCCATGCGTTCCCTCTTCGTCCAGTACAGCGGTGGAGGGGGAATCATAATAGATACTGTTAGTCATCAAAGGCCGTTCGACGGCGCGCTTGACGGGCGTCAAACCCCGGCGCGTTGGCCGATTACGCCGGCAGCAACGCGCGCAGCTTGCGCACCGGCAACTGCGGCGCGTGGCCCGGCTCCTGCAGCTTGAAGATGCTGACCGCCTCCGACAGGCTGACCGCCTGCTGCGCCAGCGCCTCGGCGGCGGCGGCCGCCTCTTCGACCAGCGCCGCGTTTTGCTGGGTCACGCTGTCCATCTGGCTGATGGCGATGCTGACCTGCTCGATGCCGTCGCGCTGCTCGCCGCTGGCCACCGAGATCTCGCCGATGATCGCCGTCACGCGCTGCACGCTGCTGACCACCTCGCCCATGGTCTGGCCGGCCTGCCCGGCCAGCCGGCTGCCGGCCTCGACGCGGCTGACCGAGTCGCCGATCAACTCCTTGATCTCCTTGGCCGCCGCCGCCGAACGCTGCGCCAGGTTGCGCACCTCGGAGGCCACCACCGCGAAGCCGCGTCCCTGCTCGCCGGCGCGGGCCGCCTCCACGGCCGCGTTCAGCGCCAGGATGTTGGTCTGGAAAGCGATGCCGTCGATCACGCCGATGATGTCGACAATCTTGCGCGACGATTCGTTGATCGAGCCCATCGTCTTCACCATCTGCTCAACGGCGTCGCCGCCGCGCGCCGCCACGCTCGAGGCGACGTCGGCCAGCTTGCTGGCCTCGTTGGCGTTGGCGTTGTTTTGCTGCACCGTGGTGGTCAGCTCGACCATTGCCGCCGCCGTCTCCTCCAGCGAACTGGCCTGCTGCTCGGTGCGGCCCGACAGGTCCAGGTTGCCAGCGGCGATTTCCACCGTCGCGCCGTGGATGGTCTCGGTACCGGCGCGCACCTTGCCGACGATGCCGCTGAGATTACTCTGCATCGTCTTGAGCGCGCCCAGCAGCTCGCCGATCTCATCCTTGCTGTCGACCCGCACCTCGCTGCGCAAGTCGCCGCTGGCGACCGTTTGCGCCACGCCCACGGCCGCGTACAGCGGCACCGTGATGCTCTTGATCAGCCAAAACACCGTCGCACAGCCCACCACCAGGGTCACCGCCAGCGTGCCGCCCATGACCAGCATGGCTTTGTCGTGCGCGGCGGCGCTTTCGGCCGCCATGCGCTCCGTCAGACGCGCGGATTCCTGGCCGATGTAGGCGACAATCTCGTCGATTTTCTTGGTCGGTTCGCGGTCCATGCCCTTGACCAGGTTGTCGACCACCTTGGCGCTCTCGGGATTGGCAGAATCATATTGCTTGAGCGCCGTCATATAGCGCGTGCCCAGTTCGGTCTGGGTCTTGATGGCGTCGCCGACCAGTGGCGTGCTCAACTTCAGCGCGGCGAGCAGTCCGTCGAGTTTTTGCAAATTGGCGCGGGTGACCTCGCCGGCCTTGACGAACGCTTGGGTATAACGCGCCAGCAACGCCGGGTCGTTACCGCGAATCAGGATGTTCTTCCACTCCTGCACCTGGATCTTGAATTCGACCTGGGTGCTGCGGGCGGTATCGATGGCCTGGCTCATCGCCAGCGCCCGTTGCAAGGCGTCGGCGCCGTGGGCGTTGCTCTCGTCGAGCGCGCGCCAGCCGCCGGTGGCGACGATCGCCAGCGCGACAAAAAAGAACGCGCCCAACAACCCCAGGCGCACGCCTATCTTCAGATCGGCCAGTTTCATATATTTGTCCAAGGCAAGAATTGACTTTTATCATGCACGGACTGCCGAGGAATGCCAAGACCGGCGCGCTGAAAAAACGCCCGATTCCCTTCGTTGCAACAGATCACGCCGGATGCGGCGGGAACTCGATGCGGTAAATATTGGTGAGACGACCATCGGGCGGCAGCGGCCTGGTTTCGACGTAGCCCAGGCCGAGCTTTTGTAGCAGGCGGATCGAGTTGGCGTTGCCCGGCGCCGTCAAGCCGAGCACGCGCTGCATGCCCAGCCGCTCGCGCGCGTACGCCAGCACCGCCACGGCCGCCTCATAGGTGTAACCTTGGCCGAAGAACGCGGGCCGGATCGCGTAGCCGATGTCGGCCGCCGGCAGCGGATCGCGCTGGATCAGGCCGCACAAGCCGAGGGTTCTGCCGTCGCTCTTGCGCTCCATCACGTACAGCGAATGGCCGCAGCGCTGCTGCATCGCGCGCGGGCCGTCGATGATGGCCTGGCGGGCGCCTTCGACGCTGCGGATGCCCTTGTCGCCGATGAACTCGATCCAGGTCGGATCGTTGACCAGCTCATAATAAAACGCGGCGTCGTCCACCTCGATGGTACGCAGGCGCAGGCGTTCGGTCTCGAGGATGTTCATGCGTCGGGCCAGTGGGCCGGGTCTTCCAGCAACTGGTACATGACGTAGACGTCGACGTAGCCCAGATACTGGTGGTAGTAGGCGCGCGGCAAGGTGCCGATGATCGAGAAGCCGAGCTTTTTCCACAGCAGCACGGCGGCCACGTTGGAACTGACGACATAGTTGAACTGCATCGCCAGATAACCCTGCGCGCGCGCGCGCCCGAGGCAATCGGCGCCGAGCAACTTGCCGACGCCGACGCCTTGCGCCGCCGGGCCGACCATGAACGAGGCGTTGGCGACGTGGGCGCCACGGTCGCGCTGGTTGGCGATCAGCCGGTACATGCCGACCAGGCGCTCGCCGTTGAGCAGCGCGACATACGATTGCACGCCGGGGCCGAACCAGTAGGCGTGGCAATCGTCGCGGCTGGTGTCGGCGGCGAATAAATAGGTATCGCCGCGGGCGATCAGTTGCTGGAAGATGTCCCACATGGCGCCGAAGTCGGCTTCCGTGGCGGCGCGGATGGCGATTTCTTTCAAGTTGGCTCCAGGCGGGCGGTCATCAGGTTAGCGTTCTGGGTCTGAGCGTTCGCAAACGTGTTCGATTGTCATGTATTTTCGCTGGCCAGTCCAGCCCCAGCCGCGAGCGGGTGCCGCAAGCGGGAGCCGCAAGCGGGTGCCGTCAACGGTTCAGGCGGAAATTGACGCCGTCCGGCCGCCCCGGCAGGCTCAGCCTCGCATGCGCGCGCGGCGATTCGGCGATCACTTCGCCGCGCCGCATCACCATGCGCCGCGCCGCGCGCAGCCGGATCGCCTCGACCGGATCGGCCGCGTCCAGCAGCACCAGGTCGGCGTGGCAGCCGACCTCGACGCCGTAATGCTCCAGACCGAGGATGCGCGCCGGCGTCGTCGTCACCGCCTCGAAGCAGGCGCGCATGGCGTCCTGCCCGGTCATCTGCGCCACGTGCAGGCCCATGTGCGCCACCTCCAGCATGTCGCCCGAGCCCAGGCTGTACCACGGGTCCATCACGCAGTCGTGGCCGAAGGCGACGTCGATGCCGGCCGCCAGCATTTCCGGCACGCGCGTCATGCCGCGCCGCTTCGGATAGCTGTCGTGGCGCCCCTGCAAGGTGATGTTGATCAGCGGATTGGCGATGGCCGCCACGCCGCCCTCGCGGATCAGCGGCAGCAGTTTGCTGACGTAATAATTGTCCATCGAGTGCATCGACGTCAGGTGCGAACCGGTGACCCTGCCGTGCAGGCCGAGCCGGTGGCTTTCACTGGCCAGCGTTTCGATGTGGCGCGAATGCGGATCGTCCGATTCGTCGCAATGCATGTCGACCCGCAACCCTTTTTCGGCGGCGAACTCACACAGGATGCGCACCGATTCGGCGCCGTCGGCCATGGTGCGCTCGAAGTGCGGAATGCCGCCGACGACGTCGACGCCCATGGCGATGGCGCGCTTGAGGTTGGCCAGCGCGGTCGGACTGCGCAGCACGCCGTCCTGCGGAAACGCCACCAATTGCAAATCGAGGTAAGGCGCCACCAGCCGCTTCACTTCCAGCAGCGCCTCGACCGCCAGCAGCCGGTCGTCGCAGACGTCGACGTGCGAGCGGATCGCCAGCAGGCCGCGCGCCACCGCCCAGTCGCAATACTGCAACGCGCGCGCGATCAGCGCCTGCTGCGTCAGCTCCGGTTTCAGCTCGCCCCACAGCGCGATGCCCTCGAGTAGCGTGCCGGAGGCGTTGACCCGTGGCAGGCCGTAGCTGAGCGTGGCGTCCATGTGGAAGTGGGCGTCGACGAACGGCGCGCTGACGAGGTCGCCGCCGGCGTCGATCTCGCGCGCGGCCGTCAGCGGCAACGCCACGCCGATGGCGGCGATGCGGCCTTGGTCGATGGCGATATCGACGCCGCGACGGCCGTCGGCCAGATTGGCATTGCGGATGACCAC
>DASVTJ010000105.1:0-3048 GCA_036387635.1 Duganella sp. | reverse complement strand
CAGATTGACCGCCTGGTTGGCCTTGAACCGGTATTCGTCACGCAGCTTGAGCTCGGCCTGGGCGCCCGCTTCCTGCTCCTCGAACTGCGGGCTCCAATAGCCGAAGTAGCCGGCCGCCATCACCGCCGCCGCCATGCCGATGGCGCACAGCACGCGCGGCGCCAGCGGCCACTGTCCAGGATCGCGCTGGTTCAGGTTGCGGAACTGGCCGGCCAGGCGCGCGCCCAGCTGGTTGAGATCGATATTCACGTTGGCCATGGCAGGCGCTCCTAAGGCGCGGCCGGCGGCGCGCCGGCCGACATGGCCAGCGGGGTGGCCGCCGAAGATGTGGTGGCCGCCGCCGGGTTGGCTGCCGCCGGGGCGGCCAATGGGGCGGCTAATGGGACGGCTAATGGGGCGGCTAATGGGGTGGCTAAGGACCCGGCCAGCGACGGCGCCGCCCCGAGCGGCTTCGGCAAGCCGGGAGGCAAATCTTTGTCCCTGGGCCGCTTGATGTTGACCATTAAATTAAACTCGACCACCTTCCTGCCGCTCTTGCCCTGGCCCAGCGCGGTGGACTTCACCTCGATCAAATCCGGGCGCTCCAGCCACGGCGACACCCCGGCCAGGTTGCGCAGCAACTCCGACACGCGCTCCTGCGACTGCGCGTAGCCGAGCACCGCCACCTTCTGCCCCTCCTGTTTGAAACTTTTCAGATACACGCCGGGCGGCGTCTGCCGCACCAGTTCATCGAGCAGATAGACCGGCTGGTTGCGGTCGCCCTGCAAATCCTCGACCGCCTGCTGGCGCGCCTTGAGCGCCTCGATTTCCTGTTTCAATGTGGCGATTTCGACAATCTTCTTGTCGAGCCCGCCGATGGCGGTCTTCAACACCTGGTTGCGCTCGCTCTGGATCGAAATCGCGCGCGCGTTGTAGCCGCCCACCACCAGCACGGCGCCGACGCCGATAATGCCGCCCAAGGTCAGCAACGCGAAGAAGGCCGAGCGCTTTTGCTTGCGCTTCTCCTCGCGGTGCGGCAACAGATTAATACGCATCATCAACCGAACCTCCGCAGCGCCAGACCGCAGGCGACCAGATAGGCCGGCGCCTCGATCCTGAGCTGCGCCTCGCGCACCGACGCGCCCAGCTGCATGCCCTTGAACGGCGAGATCACGGCGCTGGCGATCCGGGTGCGGCTCGCCACCAGCTCCAGCAGGCCCGGCATCAGCGCGCAGCCGCCGGCCAGGAACAGCTGGTCGACCCGCGTGTACGGGGTGGAGGTATAAAAGAACTGGATCGCGCGGGTGACTTCCATCGCGGCGCTCTCCAGGAACGGCGTCAGCAGCTCGGCGGCGTAGTTGTCGGGCAAGTCGCCGGCCTTCTTGCGCGCCTCGGCCTCGTCGAAACCCATGCCGTAGGCGCGCACGATGTCCTGGGTCAGCGAGTTGCCGCCGAAGGGCTGCTCGCGCTCGTAGACGGTGACACCGTCGAGCATCATCGAAATGTGCGTGACCTGGGCGCCGATCTGGAACAGCGCCACCACCTGGCCGGCGCCGGCGTTGGGCAGCTGCGCGGTCACGCGGTCGAGCGCGGCGCGGGCGGCGTACGATTCGATATCCATCACGGTCGCCTTCAGGCCGGACGCCTCGGCGATGGCGACCCGGTCCTCGACCTTTTCGCGGCGCGAGGCGGCCAGCATGACTTCGATGTCCTCGGGCGAGTTGGCGGCCGGGCCGATGACGTCGAAATCGAGACTGACCTCGTCGAGCGCGAACGGGATATATTGGCTGGCCTCGGATTCGACCTGCACTTCGAGCTGGTCTTCCGACAGGCCGGCCGGTAAAATGATTTTTTTGGTGATGACCGACGCCGGCGGCATGCCCAGCGCGGCCAGCTTGGCGCGGGTGCCGCTTTTTTTCCACACGCGCCGCACCACCTCGACCACCTGGTCCATGTTCTCGATGTTGCCATCGACGACGGCGCCGCGCGGCAGCGGTTCGGCGGCGTAGCGCTCGAGGCGGATCTCGCCCTTGGCGCCGTGCGCCAATTCGACCAGGCGCACGCTGGAGGTACTGATGTCGAGCCCGGCCAGCGGCGCACTGCCCTGGCCGAACAACGTCTTGAAGTCGATCATGCAAGTGTCTCCCGCGCGTGGATATAAGCCGGCCGAGCCTAAGTCCCGCTTCAGCAAGCTACCACCTTAAATCGCGCCAATTTAAGTGTAAAGATATTTCTGCTGTGCACGATTATTCCGGTGTGAGGGTTTCGCCACAGTTATTTTTGATCACATGGCAGCAACAGCAATTCAATTGTTTTGTTAATCATTGGAAATATTTTCTCCCATGGCATGGCGCGCCGCACGGGTTGGCGCTCGCTTATAATGCTTCGCATACATAAACAGAAAGATCGCACCGCATGGCTTCCTCCAATTCGGCACCGCCACCGTCGTCCGGCAAACCCGCTAAAGCATCGTCCAAAACCCCGCGTAAATCGCCCACCCGCTGGCTACTGATGGCCGGCCTGTCGGTGCTCGGCCTGGGCGTGGGCGCCGTGCTGCTGGTCGTGTTCGGCCTGGCGATGGCCTACCCCAACCTGCCCGAGCTCGATACGCTGACCGACTACCGCCCTAAAATGCCGCTGCGTATCTTCTCGGCCGACAATGTGCTGATCGGCGAGTTCGGCGAGGAGCGCCGCAACCTGGTGCGCATCAAGGACATTCCCGACGTCATGAAAAAAGCCGTGCTGGCGATCGAGGACGACCGTTTCTATCAACACGGCGGCATCGACTACACCGGCATTCTGCGCGCGGCCGTGCACAACGCCACCGGCGGCGCCAAGCAAGGCGCCTCGACCATCACGCAACAGGTGGCCCGCAATTTCTTCCTGTCGAGCGAACAAACGCTCAAGCGCAAGGCCTACGAGGTGCTGCTGGCCTGGAAGATCGAAAAGAACCTGACCAAGGACCAGATCCTCGAGGTCTACATGAACCAGATCTACCTGGGCCAGCGCGCCTACGGCTTCTCGTCGGCCGCGCAAATCTACTTCGGCAAGAACCTGCGCGACATCACC
>DASVTJ010000104.1:0-6351 GCA_036387635.1 Duganella sp. | reverse complement strand
AGCGCCTTGCGCGTGGTGTGCAGCAGGGCGTCGGCGGCGTTGCGCGCCTCGGCCAGCGCCTTGGCGCGGCGGTCGTCCTCGGCGTGGGCGGCCGCGTCCTGCACCATCTTGCGGATCTCCGCCTCGGTCAGGCCGGAGTTGGCCTTGATGGTGATCTGGTTCTCCTTGCCGCTGGCCTTGTCCTTGGCGCCCACGTGGAGGATGCCGTTGGCGTCGATGTCGAAGCTCACTTCGATCTGCGGCATGCCGCGCGGCGCCGGCGGTATGCCCATCAGATTGAATTCGCCCAGCAGCTTGTTGCCGCTGACGATGTCGCGCTCGCCCTGATACACCTTCACCGTCACCGCCGGCTGGTTGTCGTCGGCGGTGGTGTAGACCTGGCTGAAGCGGGTAGGAATGGTGGTGTTTTTCGGGATCATCTTGGTCATCACGCCGCCCAGCGTTTCGATGCCGAGCGACAGCGGGGTGACGTCCATCAGCAGCACGTCGCTGCGCTCGCCCGACAGCACCGAGGCCTGGATCGCCGCGCCCACCGCCACCGCCTCGTCCGGGTTGACGTCCTTGCGCGCCTCCTTGCCGAACAGCTCGCGCACGGCCTGTTGCACGCGCGGCATGCGCGTCATGCCGCCGACCAGGATCACGTCGTCGATCTTGTCGACGCCGAGGCCGGCGTCCTCGAGCGCGGTCCGGCACGGCGCCACGGTGCGCGCGATCAGGTCTTCGACCAGCGACTCGAGCTTGGCGCGCGTGAGCTTGATGCCCAGATGGGCCGGCGTGCCGTTGGCCATGGCGATGTACGGTTCGTTGATGTCGGTCTGCTGCGTCGACGACAACTCGATCTTGGCGCGCTCGGCGGCGCTTTTGATCCGTTGCAGCGCGATCGGGTCGCCGCTCAGGTCGACACCGCTGATCTGCCTGAACTCGCCGATGATATGGTCGACCACGCGCTGGTCGAAGTCCTCGCCGCCGAGGAAGGTGTCGCCGTTGGTCGACAACACCTCGAACTGCTTTTCGCCCTCGACGGTGGCGATCTCGATGATGGAAATGTCGAAGGTGCCGCCGCCCAGGTCGTAGACGGCGATCTTGCGGTCGCCCTGGGTGGTCTTGTCGAGCCCGAAGGCCAGCGCGGCGGCGGTCGGCTCGTTGATGATGCGCTTGACGTCCAGGCCGGCGATGCGGCCGGCGTCCTTGGTGGCCTGGCGCTGCGAATCGTTGAAGTAGGCCGGCACCGTGATGACGGCATCGGTGACCTTTTCGCCGAGGTAGGCCTCGGCCGTCTGCTTCATCTTGCGCAGCACCTCGGCCGACACCTGTTGCGGCGCCAGCTTGTTGCCGCGCACTTCGATCCAAGCGTCGCCGTTGTCGGCGCGGATGATGGTGTAGGGCATCAGGTGTATGTCCTTTTGCACCTCGGCCTCGTCGAACTTGCGCCCGATCAGGCGCTTGACGGCGAACAGCGTGTTTTTCGGATTGGTGACGGCCTGGCGCTTGGCGCTGGCGCCGACCAGAATCTCGTTGTCCTGATAGGCCACTATCGACGGCGTGGTGCGCGCGCCCTCGGCGTTCTCGATCACCTTGGCCTGGCCGCCTTCCATGACGGCGACGCAGGAATTGGTGGTGCCCAAATCGATACCAATGGTTTTGCCCATGATTGATCCCTCCGGTGAGGCGCGGGTGCGCCGGTCCGGTTCAGACCATCGGGGGCGGACTTGGTTCCGGCCACAAGGCCATGTACGAGCGCCTACAAACAGATGGTGGTGTGGCGGCTGGCGGCGCCCGGCGCGCGGCCGGTGAGGGCCGATTTGGCGATCTGCGCCAGCTGTTTCATCTTGGTCGAGCCGGCATCCCAGTACTCGGCCGACTCGATGCGCACGCGGATCAGCGCCAGTTGCGGATCGTCGACACCCTTCGGGAACCAGCTGCGCGCGGCCGCGTTCCACAATTCACGGGCCTTGGCGCGGTCCTTGAGCACGTACGCGCGCCCCGAGATCGACAGGTACAGGTTGCGCTCCGGGTCGGAATAGCTGATATTGACGGCGGGATGCTGCGGCAAGTCGAGCATGAAGGCCGCCTCGTCGGAGCTGAAGAACCACAGGTTGCCTTCGTTATCGATCTGTTGCGTGGTCAGCGGACGGCTGGTCAACACGTGCGCGGCGTCGAAGGTGGTGAACATGCCGAAGCGCACATCCTTGATCTTCGCGGCGATGGTGTTGATCTGTTCCTGCGAATACAGCGGCATGATGCGCCTCCATGATGAAAGGGTGATCCTGAATAAGCATAATGGCGGAGCGAAGATCGACGTTGTAGCCGATCATAGGATCATACCCGGCAACCGAGCCAGCGCTCCGTTCGCGGTTTCACGCTTGCCTGCGAACGTTACCAGAGAAACTTTACACAGGCGTTACATTGGACAGGTTGACAACGTAAATGATAATAATTATCATTTGTGTTTGTGCCTTGCTCAAAGGCCGTCATTTACCGACCGAAGGACCCCGATTGAGCGCTCAACAAGCCAGCAATGCCAGCCGCGCCGTATGGCTGAAAAATCTGCACCAGTGGCACTGGATCAGCTCGGCCTTGTGCCTGCTTGGCATGTTCCTGTTCAGCATCACCGGCATCACGTTGAACCATGCGTCGCAAATCGAGGCCAAGCCGACCGTGGTGCGCCAGCAGGCCACGGTGCCGGCGGCGCTGACGGCGCGCTTGCGCGCTTACGCGGCCGACCACGACGGCGCCAAGGAGCCGCTGCCCGAGGCGGCCGAGCAATGGCTGCGCGACACCTGGAAGGTGCAGGCCGGCGGCCGCGAGGCAGAGTGGGCCGCCGATGAAATTTATTTGCCGCTGCCCAAGGCCGGCGGCGACGCCTGGGTACGCATCGCGCTGGAGGACGGCGCGGCCGAGTTCGAGAACACCGACCGCGGCTGGATCTCGTGGCTGAACGACGTCCACAAGGGCCGCAACACCGGCGCGGCGTGGAGCTGGTTCATCGACATCTTCGCCGGCGCCTGCCTGGTGTTTTGCATCACGGGGCTGTTGATCCTGAAATTCCACGCCGCCAACCGGCCGTTCACGTGGCCGATGGTGGGACTGGGGATTTTGATTCCGTGTGTTATCGCCCTGCTGTTTATTCATTGATTTGTTCGCTAAATTGTTCGCTTCATATGTTCGCTTCATTCAACCCCACCACAGGTATTCCATGAAATTACGTTATTCCATCGCGCTGAGCCTGCCGCTGGCGAGCGCCTCAGCCATGGGCGCCGATCTGGCCCTTAAACTCGACGTGCCGCAGCTCAACGTCGCCGAGTATCACCGTCCCTACATCGCCGCGTGGCTGGAAAACGCCGACCAGAAAGTGGTCACCAACCTGGCCGTGCTGTACGACACCAAGAAGAAGGACAACGCCGGCACCAAGTGGCTCAAGGACATGCGTCAGTGGTGGCGCAAGAGCGGGCGCGACGTCGCCATGCCGATGGACGGCGTCAGCGGCGCGACCAAGGCTCCGGGCGAAGTGTCGCTGACCTTCCCGGGCGCCAAGGCTGCCCTGGATAAATTGCCGGCCGGCCAGTACACCTTGCTGGTGGAAGCGGCGCGCGAAGCCGGCGGTCGCGAAGTGGTCAAGGTTCCGCTGCAGTGGCCGCCGAAGTCGGCGCAAAATCTGACCGGCCAAGGCAAGGAAGAGCTGGGCGCCGTGGTTGTACAACTTAAACCATAAGAAGGCAGGGACATGTTTACAATGAAGTTTCAACTGAATAAAACGCTGGCCGCGCTGGCCTTGGCCGGCGTGGCGCTTAGCGCCCACGCGCACAAGCCGTGGCTGCTGCCGTCCTCGACGCTGGTCGAGGGCAAGGAAGCCTGGGTCACCATCGACGCCGCCATCTCCGAAGGCTTGTTCGATGTCGACCACGTGCCGCTGAAGATCGACACCGTCGTCGTCACCGGTCCGGACGGCGCCAAGCTGGACAAGCAGAACGTCGCCAGCGGCAAGATGCGCAACAGCTTCGACCTGAAGCTGGCCAAGCCGGGTACGTACAAAATCGAGCTGGTGTCGAAGAACGTGTTCGGCAGCTACAAGAACGCGGCCGGCGAGATGAAACGCTTCCGCGGCACCGAGGAAACCTTGGCCAAGGACGTGCCGGCCGATGCGACCGAGGTCAAGCTCACGCGCACCGACAGCCGCCTGGAGACCTTCGTCTCGACCGGCGAGCCGGACATGGCGGTCTTCAAGACCACCGGCGTCGGCCTGGAGCTGGTACCCGTCACCCATCCGAACGACCTGCGCGCCGGCGAAAAGGCGACCTGGCGTTTCCTGCTCGACGGTAAACCTGCCGCCAACCAGGGCGTGAGCCTGATCCCTGGCGGCGTGCGCTATCGCGGCACCTTGGGCGAGATCCGCCAGAACACCGACGCCAAGGGCGAGCTGACGTTCACCTTGCCGGCGGCCGGCATGTACATGGTCAGCAGCAGCTGGCCGGCGGCCGCGCCGCAGGTGCAGGGCCAGCCGCCGCAGATGGCGCCGCGCCGCGCCAGCTACGCGGCGACGGTGGAAATCCTGCCGGAGTAATCCGGCCCGCTATTCCACGCCCACGTCGACAAGGTTCGCATGCGCCGGGTTCTCCTGCCCCATTACATCTCCGAAGACCCGGCGCCGGCCGGCGGCGCGATCCGCGATTTCGCTGGCCGCAGCATGGGCACCAGTTGGTCGGTGCGGCTGGTGGCCGTGCCGGGGGACCCGCTCGACCATCTGCAATACGGGTTGCAGCAGCAGCTCGACGCCGTGGTGGCCGAAATGAGCCACTGGGAGGCGGAGTCCGACCTGGGGCGCTTCAACCGCGCCGAGGCCGGCAGCTGGCAGGCGTTGCCGCCGGCGTTTTTCGATGTGCTGTCGTTCGCGATGGGCGTGGCGCGCGATTCCGGCGGCGCCTACGATCCGTGCGCCGGCACCCTGGTCAACCTGTGGGGTTTCGGTCCCTACGGGCGTTTCGACCAGCCCGAATTTGTTCCACCGTCGCGCGACGAGATCGCCGTCGCGCGCACCCAACTGGCGGCGTCGGGCGTGCGGCTCGAACGCGAAAGCCGGCGCGCGCTGCAACCGGGCGGCGTGCAGCTCGACCTGTCGGCCGTGGCCAAGGGCTACAGTGTCGACCGGCTGGCGTATTACCTCAAGACACAAGGCATTCAGCATTATCTGGTCGAGGTCGGCGGCGAGTTGCGCGGCGCCGGCGTCAAGCCCGACGGGCAGCCGTGGTGGGTGGCGCTGGAGGAGGTCGGCGCCGATGCGCCGCGAGCGGACCAAGCGGCCGAGCCGGCCTCGTTGGCCTCGTTGGTACTGGCGCTGCATGGCCTGGCGGTCGCCACCTCGGGCGACTACCGCCGCTATTTCGAGCTCGACGGCCAGCGCTATTCGCACACGATCGACCCGCGCAGCGGTATGCCGATCGCCAACAACCTGGCCTCGGTCACGGTCGTCCACGCCCATTGCATGGCCGCCGACGCCTGGTCGACCGCGCTGACGGTGCTGGGCGCCGAGCAGGGGCTGGCCATGGCCGAGCGCTTGGGCCTGGCCGCGCGCTTTGTCGCGCGCTGTGCGGATGGCGACGGCGGCTTCACCGAACACATGACTACCCATCTCAGCGGCATGCTCGACGAATGATCTGGACCGACGACCCCACCCGATGGCTGCTGGTGGCCGGCCTGGGCGTCAGCTATGGCCTGGTGTGCCTGATGCCGTACCTGCGCCAGCGCCGCAAGCGCCTCGCCGCGCGCCGCGCCAAGGCCGAGGCGGCCGCTTCCCCTTCGCCCGGATGGGTCGTGGCCTACGCCAGCCAGACCGGCAACGCCGAGGCGCTGGCCGAACAAACCCTGGCGACATTGCGGCTGGCCGGCATCGCCGCGCAGCTGAGCGAACTGTCCGAGCTCGACGCCGACGATTTGCGGCGCGCCGAGCGCATCCTTTTTCTGGTGAGCACCTACGGCGAAGGCGACGCGCCCGACGCCGCCGCCGCGTTCGCGGGCCGCCTGATGACCGCCGACGTGCCGCTGCCGCGCCTGCATTACGCGGTGCTGGCGCTGGGCGACAGCGCCTATGCGCAATTTTGCGGCTTCGGCCGCGCGCTGGACGGCTGGCTGCGGCGACAGGGCGCGCAAAGCCTGTTCCCGCGCATCGAGGTCGACCGCAGCGCCGACGCCGCCATCGGGCAATGGCGCCAGCAGCTGAGCCACCTGGCCGGCACCAGCGACGCGCCGGACTGGAGCGGGCCGTCGTTCGCCGACTGGCGGCTCGGCGCGCGCACCTTGCTCAACCCGGGCAGCGCCGGCGCGCCGCTGTACCATCTGGAACTGACGCCGCTGGCG
>DASVTJ010000103.1:0-7081 GCA_036387635.1 Duganella sp. | reverse complement strand
GGACAACGAAGGCAAGATCATCGGCGAGCTGAAAGATGTGCAGGGCAAGGCGATGGACATCGGCGGCTACTACTACCCCGATCCGGCCAAGACCGAAGCGGTGATGCGTCCTAGCGCCAGCTTCAACGCGGCGCTCGACACGATCTAACTAAAACAGCGCGCCACCGGCGGGCAAAGCGGCCAACGTCCCAGACGTTGGCCGCTTTTTTTCATCTGTCGTTGTGTCTGACGAGATGCACTCAGCAAGAAACGGCGTTGCGTTATTTTCGATTTTCGTTACAATAAAACGAAGTAAAAAGGAGAGTTATTATGCGCGCGGTGACTAAACGGCGTCGAAATTCCCCGGGCGATGCAGGCGACGTGCTCGCCGGCATCGCGGAGGATTTGGTACAGAAAGTACCAGACCTGGCATCTGAGACTACACAAACCATCACGAGAGCCCTGCATGATCTGCTGGATGGGCGTGATGAGCTGTCAAGAACGAGGCGCATCGGAATCCAGCACTACCTGATCGAGGTGGCCGAAGTGCACGGCCGCACTCCCAGCCATAGTGATGCTGAGACGATGTTGACGACGGAGGCAGCCGCCGAATTGATGCACTGTAGCCGCCCTTATGTCGCCATGCTCATCGATAACAAGAAGCTGACGGGCGCGTCGGTGACCGAAGGGGGGCATCGACGCGTGCCGGTATCGTCGGTGCGCGCTTGGATCAAAGAGCGTGAAGCCAAGGCCAAGCAATCCGACTACCGCGCGGCGGCCGCCGAGACCGGCATGTATGCCATTCCCGAGACGGGATTTGTAGAGGCCAAGACGCGCCGCCGTCCCTGAGATGGCGACCAACCATCCGCTGTCGCCAGGCGGCACCACGCATGTGCTGCTAGATGCTAACGCGTTACTGCCGCCGCGCCTTTCCGACATCCTTTTCGACCTGTGCCTTGAAGGCTTATTCTCGGCGAGGTGGAGCATTGAGATCGAGGCCGAGTTCTTGCGCAATTGGCCCAAGGTCGTAGCCAAGGCAGGTAAAGGTGGTTCCGTCCTGTCCGCGCAGCAGGCCGCCACCGAGATGGCCAAGGCGCAGAGGCGATTGGCCTGCTACAAGGGTGCCGTACCCGACCACGAGATTTTCGGGCACCACGACGTTTCAGTGCTGGACAGGGTGCCTGGCGCCGTGGACACTGACGACAGGCATGTCGCCGCCGCCGGACTGGTCTTACTCGATTACGCTAGACAGTTCAATACCAAAGACAAAGTGTACGTCGTGTCGACCAATACTAAACATCTCGCGGCCACCGAAATGCAGCGGCTCGGCATCTTGATCGTCTCACCAGGAAAATTCATCGATCATCTTACGCAGGCAGACAGTGCGCGAGTTGGCTGGGCACTGGACAAGTCCGTAAAAAACTTGAAAAATCCGCAGTACACCCGCGAGCTCCTGCTGGGCGCGCTGCTCGTCCACGGCGCAAAGGGGACGGCTCACCACTTCGCGCTCGCCTGGGAAGAAAAACTTCCTTCATCCAGGCGGACCAGATGATTTCGCCGCCCTCCGGATTACATCAGGAGCTTATGCGGGTTGCCGGCTCTGCCATCAGCGCTTACCACTCGTTTGCTAGCGCTCCAGATTCCACACCAGTTTCAGCATGGCGCGCGTCTGGCCGGGCAGCGCATCGCGCCGCTCGCCGGTGTAGCCGAGGCGGTCGAGCGAAAAGATCAGCTCGCGGTCCGCCGCCCACAGCCAGCGCACCCGCGCGCTCACGCCCAACGCCTGCGAGACATTATCCCACTGCAAAAGCAGGCTCTCGGCCATGCGCGTGCCGGGCGTGTGGTCCAGGCGCAGCGTTGCCATGCGCACCGTGAAAGCGCCCGCCGGCAGGCGGATGGCGTTGCGCGTCAGGCCCGCGCGCCAGCCCCAGTACGCGCTGGGCTTCCACGCCAGCGAGACGCTCTGGTCCTGGCGGTGGCCGTTGTAGTAGCCGCCGCCGCGCACGTCCGCCGACGCCGACAACGGCCGCGACGGCGAGGTCTCGACGTAGCCGTACAGATACCGCCAGCTGTAGCTGCCCGGTTGAATCACCACGCCAGGCACCGGACTGTAAGCGCCGGCCAGCCGGTCATGTTCATAAAACACCTCGGCGATGGCCGTGTCGCCGGATGCGGCGGTGTAGGCGATTTCCGGGTTGAGCAACAGCGAGCGCTCGCTGCCGTCCTGCTTGCGGCGGAAATTCCAGTCGATGCCGGGGATGACGCTCTGGCCGGCGCCGGTGCGGTGCCACCACCCGAGCGAGCCCTCGCCGCGCGTGACGCCGGACTCCACGAGATAGCCGAGCGCCGGGTTGAAGCGCGCGTCGATGCGCTGCACCTCGGCGGCGCCGTTCAGGCCGACATTTGGATAATCGACGCTGGCGCCCCACGCGCGGCCGGCGCCCGCATCGGCGTTGCGCGACGCCAGCATCCACGCGTTCGCCTCCAGCGTCTTGCCGCCGGTGCCGCCGGGCGGCGTCCAGTCGCTATCGCGGAACTGGTAATCGACGCCGCGCGTGCTGCTGCCGCCGGTGCCTTCGGCGTTACCACGGGTGAGCATCATGCCGATGCGGTGGCGATGGTCGAGCGGCTTGGCCAGGCGCACCACCGCCACGTCGGCGGCCCGCTGGTCGGGTTGCTCGGGCGCGGTGGGTCCGCCGGCAACCCGCGCGCCGAGCAGGCCGAAGTCGGCGCCCGCAAGCTGGCCGGAAAACTTCAGCCCCGCGTCCAGGCTGCGCGCCCGCCCGGTGGCGTCCAGCCCCACCCGGCGCGAGTAATACGGCACCACGGCGCCGTCCACCAGCCCGCCGAACGTGAAACGCCCGGCGTCATGCAGAAAAAACTCCCGCTTCTCCGGCCGAAACAGCTCGAAGCGCGTCAAGTTGACGGCGCGTTCGTCCGCCTCGGCCTCGCCGAAATCGATGTTCAGCGCCGCCGTGGTGCGCAAGCCCGAGCCGCTCTCGTGGAACAGTTCCAGCCCCGGTTGCAGCCGGCGGCGCGCAGCGCCCGTGCCCGAGGCGGCGGCCGATTCGCTGGTAGCGCGCAGCGACCCTTTGAGCCGCAGCCCCCAGCCATCCTGATCGGCGACGATGGCCGGCATCGGCAGCGCGTCGCCCAATGAATAAACCTCCTTGTCGGGCTGGATGCCGGCCAGCCGCACACGCTCGCTGCCGCGCGGCATCCAGCGCTCGGCGTTGACGCGCCAATGACGCAGTTCGCCGGCGCCGACCGGACGCCCGCGCCCGAACACCGACAGCGGAATCGTGATCTCGGCGCTCCAGCCACCGGCCTCGATGCGCGCCTCGCTGCGCCACAGCGCATCCCAGTCGAAGCGCATGCGCCCACCATCGAAAATCAGGGCGTCGAACTGCGCGCCGTTGGGGTTGACCGCGAACAGGTAGCCGTTGCGGCCATCGCCCTCGGGATCGACCACCAAAGTGATGCGATCTTCCTGCAGCATGCCCTCGACATCGCGGCGCATCTGCTGCGCCACGATGGTGGACGGTTCGGGGTCGTAGGCGCGCACGCGGACATGCAGATGCTTGCCATCGTGCGCCAGCCGCAACTCGGTGCGGCGGGTTGGCGCCGCACCCTGCACCGGCGCCACCTGGACGAAACCGGCGATCACCGCCGCCTCGTCCAACGCCGTGGCACCCTCGCCGCCCGCCACCGGAAGGTGCAGCGCGGTCGGCAGCGCCGCGCTCCACGCCGGCGCGGACACCATCAAAGCCGCCAGCGCCACCGCGCGTCGGGCGGCGCTGGCGATACAACACCGCGTCATGAGACCGCGGTCAAATCGAAGGCCGGAGTTTTCGTTGACGAGTGGCCGGCGGGCGTCTCCACCGCCACCACCTGGCCGTTTTCCATGCGGATCAGGCGATCGGCCAAGTGGAAATAACGGTCGTCGTGCGAGATCACCAGCAGCGATTTGCCTTTGGCGCGCAGCTCCGGCAGCAGTTCGCGGTAGAACACCTCCTTGAACACCGGGTCCTGATCGGCCGCCCACTCGTCGAACACGATGAACGGACGATCCTCCAGATACGTGACGGCCAGCGCCAGCCGCTTGCGCTGGCCCTGCGACAAGGCGCGCGTGGTGAAGGCGCCGTCGCGCACCTGCACCTTGTGCTGCAGGTGCAGCTTCTCCAGCAGCGCGTTGCCCTGCGCGTCCAGCTGGCCGGACGGCGCGTGCAGCATCTGCTCGAACAGATGGAAGTCCGGGAACACCGTCGAGAAGGTCTGGCGATAGCTGTCGCGGTTGGCGTCGTTGATCGTCTCGCCGTTCAGCTGGATCGATCCCAACTCAGGCCGGTACAGGCCCACCAGCAGTTTGGCCAGCGACGTCTTGCCGCTGCCGTTGCCGCCCACCAGGAAGGTGATCTCGCCGGGATGGAACTGCAGATCGACCGGTCCCAGCGTGAACACCTCGTCGGCGCTCTCGCTATAGTAACGATGGCAGACCCCCTTCAGCAGCAGGCTTTGCAGGCGTGGCGCCGGGCCTTCGGCGGCCTCGTCCTCGGTATGCTCCAGCTCCTGCGTGATCTCGTCGATGCGCGCGCCGGACGACTTGGCCAGGTTGGCGCGCGGCAGCGTCAGCAACAGCCCCTCCAGCGGCCCGACCATGTACAGGAACACCAGCGCGAAGCCGGTCATGATGCGGGTGCGGCCCTCGACATCGCCCACCAGCACGAACATCACCAGGCCGATGAAGCCATAGATCAGGAATTTTCCCCACGCCGACGACACCAGGAAAATCGACATGCCAAAGGTGCGCTCGCGCCGGACGATCTCGATCGAGTCGCCCAGCACGTCGTCGGCGAAACGGCGCCGCTTGGCCGCGTGCAGGCGCAGTTCCTTGGCGCCGTCGACCAATGAGCGGAAGTGGTCGAACAAACGGTCCTGCTCGCGCGAGGCGACGTCCAGGTGGCGGATCGCCCGCACGTGCGCAAGGTGGTAGCCGACCGACCCCAGTCCGATCACCACGATGGCGGCCAAAAACACCTGCCACGACAGCCACGCCATGTAGAACAGGCAGCCGGAGACGATGATGGAGTTGACCACGATGGTCGGAAAACTGACGAAGAATTCGGCCACGCGCGTACTGTGTTCGGACAGGGCCGAATGCACTTTCGGGCCGCCGATTTCCTCGAGCCGGCGGTAGTCGGCGGCGATCACGCGCGCCGAGATGAAGCGCCGCAGGTTGGCGTGGGCGCTCTGGTTCAGGCGCTCGAACAGCACCGACGACACCATGGTCGCCAGCATCGCGGCCAAACCAAAGGCGGCGAAGCGCCAACCGACGACAACGCGCTGCGCGTCGGTATCGGCCGTCAGCGCGGCGTTGATCTGGGTCAGGAGCAGCACACTGCAGACACCAGCGACGATACTGGCCAGCGCGGCGGCAATCATCAGATTGCGCGACTGTCGGATCAAATAGGTTAGCAAGCCGTTTCACCTTCAAAAATGTGAGTGGAGCGGCGGGCATTACGCATTACGCATTACGATTACGCCGCCGCAGGGTTCAACATCAAGACGCGGCGGCGGCACGTTTGTTTAGCGCTTTTGTTCGCCACTTCGCACGCCCTTAACAGCGGCGACCCCAAAACGTCATAGCATCATGAGATCTTCATCGCACCAAAACGTCCGCGCACAAAGGCGGCGCTCATGATCCCCATGCTGGCGCCCTTGTTCAACGGCGAATGGACCGCCTATGGCGAGGCGCTCGCCTGCGCGCCACAATGGCCAGACGGGGCGATCCCGGTCGCGCTGCTGCTGCAAGACGCCGATTCCCGCTTGCTTGAGGCGATACGCCTTTATGCGGGACATCTCGGCGTCGACGGCGATGATCTTAAGGCGGTGGCTTCGGCCTGGAGCCTTGACTATCTGGGCGCTTTGCTACGCCCGGCCGCGGCCGCCGCGAGCGTCTTGCAGTACAGCTTTCCGCTGCGCGCTGCCGATGTCGCGGTAAGCTTGAACAGCGTCGGCACGCCGGTGCGCTTTCACATCCGGCACCTGGGCGGCGCGATGCCGGGCAGCGCGCCGGCGGCCCGCTACGGGCCTTTGCTGGAGGAGCACCTGGCGCCCTTGTTCACCGTCATCAACCGGCAATCCCGCGTGCCGCTACGGATTTTATGGGGCAACGCGGCACGCCATCTGGACGCGATCCTCGGCCAGGCGCTGGCTTTGACGGGCCACGCCGCGCACGTCGCCATGGACCGCGAGCTACTGCTTCAACGACCGGCATGGGACGACGGCCGCGCCAATCCGCTGCACGGCCGGCAACGCAGATCCATGCTCGCCGATGGCGGCGGCGCTACCGTCATCACGCTGCACCGCCAGTGCTGCCTGCTGTACCGGTTGCCCGGCGAATCGTGGTGTGGCGCCTGTCCGCTGGCGCCGCAGCATCGAAAAGCGCGCTAGCGCGCCGGCCGCACCGTCGGCAGAACCAAACGCGTCAAGTTCGGATCGCGCGCGATGTCCTCGTCCCTGAACGGAAAGCGCAGCCACTCCTTGCGGGCATAGCGTGCCACCGGCGCCGTGCCACGGCCGCCGCTCACCGCCGCCTCATCCAGACCATGTGCCAGCAACGTATGCGCCTCCACCCGGCCGGCGCCGAAACGCACGACCTGCAGATAGCTGTTGGCGTGCGTGTCCGGCCCCAACGCGCTGCCGCCGTCCGCATTGCAGGTGACGACAAAGTAACCGTCCGACGCGCATCCGCCAAACAGCGGCAGGCGCTTTCCACCGCTTTCCACATAGCGCCGCTCCCCCAGCGCAGCATCCAGCGCCCAGCCCTTGGCGCCGAACTCCAGCACAGTGGCCGCCAGCGCCAGCGCCGCCTTACCCTCGCCGGCCTGCAGCTTGCGCGGCGTGTCCATCGCGGCGCCGGCCGAGAAGGGCACGCCGTAGCGCTCCGCCTCGGGAATTGTTTGCAAGCGCTCCCAGAACGCCTCCCACAGCAGCGCGCCACGGTCGGCGACGTCGCCCTTGTTGGCCCAGCGGCGCAACGTGGCGCACGCCTTGCCGATATCGACCTTGCGCAGCTCGGTCGCCCCTACCGAGCCAGCGG
>DASVTJ010000102.1:0-1621 GCA_036387635.1 Duganella sp. | reverse complement strand
ATCGTGATCGCGTTGAGCGACGGGTTGTAGCTGGCGTTGACCGTTTGCGGCGTCATCGACCATTCCTCGCGGTCGACCGGCTTGCCGAGCTTGTCGAGGTTGTACTGGCGGCTCCACGCGCGCGCCGCGCGCACGTTGGCGACCAGATCGCGCGGCTGCGTCTTGAGCGCGCTGTAGTCACGCCATTTTTCCGGATAGGCGATGTTCGGCTTCAACGCCGCCAACTTGAGCTGGGCTTCCTTCTTGGTCTCCGGTCCCATCCAGTCGAGCTTGTCGATGCCGTCCTTGAACGAGGCGACGAAATTGTTGAACATGGCCATCACGCGCGGCCTGGTTTCCGGCGGCAGGTACATCTCCACGTACCGCTTGCCAACCGCGTCGCTCACGGCGCCATCGGTGAAGCGCAGGGCCAGCTGCCACAGCGGTTCCGGTTGCGGCGTGCCGCGCAGCACAGTACCGTCGAAGGCGAAGCGTTCTTTGACGGTGGCGCTGTCCAGATAGGGCGCGTAACTTTCGACGATGCGCCAGGTGAAATAGCTTTTCCACGCGTCCAGCGGGATCGCCGCGACCGCCTCGGAGAAGCCGCCGAGGAAGCTGGGCTGTCGCACCACGGCCGACGATTCCTTCAGCGCCAGCCCGGCGGCGGCGAAGTAAGCCTTCCAGTCGAAAGCCGGCGCCAGGGTGTCGAAGTTGCCGAACTCGACGCGGTTGTACGACTTGACCGGATCGCGCATCTGCACGCGCGTCCATTGCGCCTGGGCCAGACGGCTCTCGATGTCGACGACCTGGGCCGCATGGGCGGCGGCGTTCTTGTCGCCGCTCATCGCCAGCATGGTCTCGATATGCTGCTGGTACTTGGCGCGCACGGCCTTGAGCTTGGCGTCGCCGTCCTTGAGGTAGTAGTCGCGGTCGGGCAGGCCCAGTCCGGACTGGCTGATGTTGATCGTGTAGCGCTCCGGGTCCTGCGCATCGACCGCGACGTAGGCCGAGAACGGCGTCGGCACGCCGTTGCGTTGCAGGTGGGCGAACAAGGCCGGCAAGTCCTTCTTGTCGCGCAGGCTAGCCACGCGGGCCAGGTCGGCGCGTAGCGGCTTGAAGCCGGCGGTATTGCGCGCCTTCTCGTCCATGAAGCTGGAGTACAGGTCGGAAATCTTGTGCGCATCGCTGCCGGGCTTGCCGGGATTTTTGACGGTGGCGGCGATCAGCGCCCGCAGCTGGCCTTGCGCGATTTCGCGCAATTCGGTGTAGGTGCCCCAGGTCGATTTGTCGGCCGGGATTTCGGTGTTGCGGGTCCAGACGCCGTTGACATAGCCGTAGAAATCATCCTGTGGGCGAATCGCCGGGTCGAGGGATTTCGGATCGATGCCGGAGACGGGCGCGGCGACATCGGCGCCTTGCTGGGCGTGCAGTGCGGGAGTGGACAAGACGAGCAGGGCGCAGCAAGCGGCGCTGATAAGCGAGCGTTTCACGAAGAATCCTTTAGATTAATTGGCCTCCTTGTGGGAGAACATTTTGTGCAGGCGTGTGCGCGGGGATTATACCGATGGCTCCGCCGTTGGGCGGGTTGAATCAGCCGTCGCCATCAGCCGGAAAAGAATCCGGCGTTAGCAACGGTGATACG
>DASVTJ010000101.1:0-2608 GCA_036387635.1 Duganella sp. | reverse complement strand
GAATTGGAATCGTTTCCAAATCTATCCAGAAATAGTGTCCGGGCATCGACCCGGGCCGGCCAGGAGACTGTAGTGACTAGCAAGACGCCTCGTCGTTTCTCTCCCGCCGCGAAGGAAGCGCCGACACCGACCGTGCCGGCTTTGAGTGAACCGGATCCCCGTCCGGTTCGAATTTGAGGAAGTATCGATACGAGGAGTCATTGTGAATAAACAGAAATTGGTTCTGTCCGCCGTCGCCGCCGGCATCGTGCTGGCGTACGGCACGCCGGTGTCGGCCAGCGTGACCAGTCCGGTGATCGGCGCGTTGCTATGGTCCGATGAGTTCAACGGCACGGCGCTCAACAGCTCGGTGTGGTCGGCCGTCACCGGCAACGGTTGCCAGATCAACCTGTGTGGCTACGGCAACCAGGAGCTCGAGTACTACAGCCCGAACAACCTGTCGGTGGGCACCGTGCCGTTCGAGGCCAACACGCGGGCGCTGGCGATCCGGGCGCAGCGCGAAACCGTCGGCACCAACGCCTTCACGTCCGGCAAGATCGATACCTTCGGCAAGGTCCAGGTGCAGTACGGCATGGTCGAGGTGCGCATGGCCACGCCGCAGCTGGGCGTGGGCCTGTGGCCGGCCGCGTGGATGCTGGGCGTCAGCCCGCAGACGTGGCCGCGCAACGGCGAGATCGATATCATGGAGATGGGCACCAAGGCCGCAGGCAGGGCGGCGGCCGGTTCGCCGACGCCGGGGCCGGACAATTTTGTCGGCGCCAACGTCATCACGTGGCAGCAGGCGGCTTGCGTGACCGGCAACGAAAGCTGCGCGGCGTCGACCGCCTGGCAGACCAAGAACTGGTACACGCCGGCGCAGTCGCTGGCCAACCGCTTCGTCATCTACCGTTTGTACTGGACCGAGTCGCAGATGCGCTTTACCGTCGTCGACAACGGCGTCGAGCACGATCTGTACCAAAATCCACTGCCGGTCAATTCGACCGCGCTGCAATCGCCGTTCTATCTGCTGCTGAACCTGGCCGTGGGCGGCAACTTCACCGACGCGGCCACGCCGGCGCAGGTGACGGCGCCGCTGCCCGGCACGATGTATGTCGATTATGTGCGCGTCTATCAACTCGACGGCAAGGGTGCGGTCAAGCTGGGCAACCAGTCGGTGCCGGAAGTGGGCAAGTTCGGCGTGTTCACCGACAATACGGTGGTCAACAACAAGCTGGTGGCGGGTACTTCGTCCGATATCTACGTGTGGAATACGGCGTCGGTGTCGGCCGGCACGTTGCCGCCGTTTGAGGGCGGCAACTCGATGTCGTGGAGCTACAACACGCCGGGCCAGTGGTTCGGCGGCAGCGTGCAGTCGCGCCAGGCGCGCGATATGAGCGGCTTCCGTAACGGTACGGTCAAGCTCAAGATCAAGGTGCCGGCCAACGTCGCCTTCACCATCGGCGTGCAGGATACCTACACCAATCAGAATTCGGTGAAGTTCCCGGCCAACGCCACCACCTACGGGCTGGTGCGCAATGGCGAGTGGGGCACGGCGACCATTCCGGTGACCGATCTGGCCGGCAGCAAGGTGGCGTTGCAGTCGATGCTCGACTTGTTCCAGATCGCCAGCGACAGCGCTGCGCTGCCATCGTCGGCGTTCCAGATGGCGATCGACGACATCATTTGGGATACCGGTGTGGCGGCGCCAACGCCTACTCCAACACCGACGCCGACCCCGACACCGACGCCTACCCCGACGCCGACACCGACACCGACCCCGACGCCGACGCCGACGCCATCGGCGGCCGTCACGCAAACCAGCGCGACGATGCTGAAGTTCGCGTGGACATCGTCATCCTGGGCGGACGTGCACTACAGCGTCAACGGCGGCGGCCAGATGAACGTCCGTATGGCGCAAAGTGGCGGCGTCAACAGTTACACCGCCGGCGGGCTGAAGGTCGGCGATGTGGTCCGCTACAGCTTTACCTATTGGGACGGCGCGAAAAACTACGCCGTCGATACCGCTCCGCAGACCTACACGATGAAGTAAAACCGTTGTAGTCCAGCGGCAGCGCAGCGGCCGTCACGGAAGTGGCGGCCGTTTTTCCATCGTGGCGGCCCAGAACAGCAGCGCCGCCAGGCTGACCGCGCCGCCGAGCAGGCACACGCCCGTCCAGCCGGCGATCGCGTAGATCGATGTCGCTGCGATGGCGCCGGTGCCGCTGCCCACCGCGTAAAACATCATGTAGCACCCCACCAGGCGGCTGTGCGCTTCGCTATTGGCGCGGAAAATCATGCTTTGATTGATCACTTGCAGCGCCTGCACGCCCACGTCCAGCGCCAGGATGCCGACGATCAGCGACGCCAGCGCCACTGCTCCGCTGGTCCACGCGAATAAGCCTAGCGGCAGCCATGCCAGCAATATCAACAGGAGCGCGCCGGCGCTGGTTTTTTGCGCCCAGCCGCGATCGGCCCAGCGTCCCGCGCGCGACGCCGCCAATGTCCCGGCGAAGCCCACCAGCCCGAATGCCCCGATGGCGCCATGCGAGTAGTTGTACGGCGGCGCGCTGAGCGGCAGTACCAGCGCGCTCCACAGGATGCTGAACGCGGCGAACATCAGCATCGCGAT
>DASVTJ010000100.1:0-7186 GCA_036387635.1 Duganella sp. | reverse complement strand
ATCCGTTGATGCCGGGCGAATCGGTGGTGGTGCCGGCCGGCGATCTAAAAAAGATCTAGCCTCCGCTCGCCGAGCCGTCATCCTCGCGAACGCGGGGATCCCATTTCGTCGAGCAGTGTTGGCTGCTAACGCAAATGGGGTTCCCGCCTTCGCGGGAATGACGGTTTTGCGTTTAGTGGTGCTAAGTTGCAAGTCGCGAGACGCAAAAAACCCGCCGGACCGGAGTCAGGCGGGTTTTTTAACCACGGGTGCTTCCCTGCGCAACCGCCGAAGCGGCTACGCCAACGCGGCTATTAAGCCAGCGCTTTCAGGGCAGCAGCCAGACGGCTCTTATGGCGAGCAGCCTTGTTCTTGTGGATGATTTTCTTGTCGGCGATGCTGTCGATCTTCGAGACCGATGCCTGGAAGATCGTGGTAGCAGCTGCCTTGTCGCCAGCCTGGATCGCTTTACGCACAGCCTTGATTGCTGTACGCAGGGTCGAACGCTGCGACGAGTTGTGTGCGTTCTGCTTAACTGCTTGACGAGCGCGTTTGCGCGCTTGTGCGGTATTTGCCATGAAATTTCCTAAATCGGGGTCAAGTTGCGTTTGCAAACACAAGCGTCTGGCAAACCGGTAAGTCTATACTTTCTGAACGACCTTGCTGTCAAACCAGTGCCTGCCAAACAAGTGTGTCTGCGTAACAGAATTCTGTACAGCCTTCGATTATAGCGAATTAATCCGCCCCCGGCAATTCAAAAATCAACATTTGTTGGGCGTAGGCGCTTTGGCTGCTGTTGCCGGGCTATAATCTCGCGCCATGAACTTGCTCAGAACCCTCGCCGCCATTTCCAGCATGACCATGCTGTCCCGGATCACCGGGTTGTTACGTGAAATACTGTTCGCCCGGGCCTTCGGCGCCGGCGCCTACACCGATGCTTTCAATGTCGCCTACCGCATCCCGAACCTGCTGCGCCGGCTCTTTGCCGAGGGCGCGTTCTCGCAAGCGTTCGTGCCGATCCTGTCCGAATACAAGAACCAGCAAGGCCACGAAGCCAGCAAGAACCTAGCCGACCATGTCGGCACCACCTTGGTCTGGGCCACCGTCGTCGTCACCGTCATCGGCATCATCGCCTCGCCGCTGTTCGTGCTGCTGATCGCCAGCGGCCTGCAGGCCGAGTCGTTCGACGCGGCCGTCTGGATGACGCGCATCATGTTCCCGTACATCGCGTTCATGTCGTTCGTGGCGCTGTCGGGCGGCATCCTCAACACCTGGAGCGAGTTCAAGATACCGGCCGTCACGCCGGTCCTGCTGAACATCTCCTCGATCGTCGCGGCGATGTTCGTGCAGCAGCATCTGGAACACCCGATCTATGCGATGGCGTTCGCCGTCATCGTCGGCGGCGTGCTGCAGGTGGCGATCCAGATCCCGGCGCTGCTGAAGATCCGCATGCTGCCGCACCTGTCGCTCAATCCGCTCACCGGCCTGCGCGACCCCGGCGTGCGCCGCGTGCTGCGCAAGATGGGACCGGCCGTGTTCGCCGTCTCGGCCGCGCAGATCAGCTTGATGATCAACACGAGCATCGCCTCGCACCTGCGCGAAGGCAGCATCTCGTGGCTGACCTATGCCGACCGCCTGATGGAGTTTCCGACCGCGCTGCTGGGCGTGGCGTTGGGCACCATCCTGCTGCCCAACCTGTCGAAGGCCAACGCCAGCGGCGACAAGGTGGAATACTCGTCGCTGCTCGATTGGGGACTGCGCCTGACGTTCCTGCTGGCGATGCCGGCCGCCGTCGGCCTGGCGGTGCTGGCCGAGCCGCTGATCGCCACGCTGTTCCACTACGGTAAATTCACCGCCGAGGCGGCGCGCATGTCGGCCCAGCCGTTGATCGCCTACAGCGTCGGCCTGCTTGGCATCATTCTGGTCAAGACCCTGGCGCCGGCGTTTTACGCGCAGCAGGATATCCGCACGCCGGTCAAGATCGCCATCGGCGTGCTGATCGCCACGCAACTGATGAACGCGCTGTTCGTGCCGCATCTGGCCGTGGCCGGTCTGGCGCTGTCGATCGGCATGGGCGCGTGCCTGAACGCCGGCTTCCTCTACACCGGCCTGCGCAAGCGCGGCATTTACCATCCCAAGCCGGGCTGGCCGCTGTTCTTCGGCAAGCTGGTGGCCGCCTGCCTGCTGATGGGCGCCACCGCCTGGTTCGGCGCGGCGCAAATCGACTGGCTGGGCATGAAGCACCAGACCTTGCTGCGCATCGGCGCGCTGACCCTGGTGATCTGCGCCTGCGGCGTGGTCTACTTCGGGGCGCTGATGGCGATGGGCTTCCGCTTCCGCGATTTCAAGCGCACGGCAAAATAGTTTTGGCTGGTTTGCTGATCGGAGATGGTGGATTACGCTTCGCTAATCCCCCCTACGGGTTGCTCTTCTCTGGCGGCGCCGGTGGTTCCGGCGCGGCGGCTTCCTGCGGTGGCGGCGGTTCTGGCTCCGGCTGCGGCTTTTCTTCTTCCGGTGGTGGCGGCGGCTCGGGTTCCGGCTCCGGCGGCGCCGGTTGCATCGGCGGCGGTGAGATCGGCGCTGGCGCACCCGCTGGCGAGGCAGCCCCGGGTTGCGTGGGCGAGCCGAACGGTGGCACGGATTGACCACTCGGCTGCGGCGCCGGCGGCCCTGGCGGCATGCCGGCTCCGGCGCCAGCGCCCGGAATGACTTTGCCGGTCGCCGCGAAGCGCCACTCCGAGATTTTCTGTTTGCCGGCCAGTCCCTCGAAACGCGCAGGGAAATTGCCGATCTTGACCGGCTTCGCATCCGACAGGCTGTACACGGCCAGCACGCCACGCTTGTCGCCCATATACACCACGCCCCATTCCGCGCTGCCAGTCATCGGATCGACGAACAGCTTGCGCAGATGGCGGCGCACGCCGGGAAAGCGCGGGTCCTTGAGCAGCTCCTTGAGCGATGGCGGCTGCGGCGGAAAACCGTTAGGCGTGGCGTCGGCGTAGCTTTGCAGCGCGTCGCTGAAGGCGGCGCCGATGTCGAGCAGTTGCTGCTCCGCCCTGCTCCGCTGCAGCACCGCGCCCAGTTTCAACGTCGACGCCGACACCAAGCCGATGATCGCCACCAGGATGATCAGGCTCAGATAGGTGAAGCCGCCACTGCGGCGCTTGCGCGGCCGCCGCATCACCAGTCGGCGTAAGGCTTGCCGCTACGGTCGTTGCCGGGCGCGCCGCTCTTGATGTCGTAGATGCCGCCCTTGGCGCCGTCTTCCGGCGGCACGATGACCCACGTGCTTTCGCTGTCGGTGATCGGATCGACCGGCAGCGAGCGCAGATATTTTTTCTCGACCAACTGATCGAGGCTGTCGGGATAGCGGCCGGTGTCGCCGTAGTACTGGTCGATCAGCGCGCGCATATTGCGCAGGTTATCGGCCAACACCACCTCCTTCGATTTGTCGATGCTGGGGAAGTAGCGCGGCACGGCGAGCGTCAGCATCAAGGCGACGATGCCCAGCACCACCAGCAACTCGATCAGCGTAAAACCTTTGGTTTTCATGGTCACCATTTTTTATACGGAACGCCGTTCAAGCCGTTCTTCTCGCTGGTGCTGAAGACGTCGTAGACATCGTCGCCCTCCTTCGGTTGATCGGCTTCGCTGGCGTAACTGCGCTTGCCCCACGATTGCGACTCGCTCAGCGAGGTGTCCGGGTTGAACGGGTCGCGCGGCACGCGGCGCAGAAAATACATCTTCGCCTGCTTCGGATTTTGCAGATCGGGCACGCCTTCCACCAATAACTCCAGCGTCTTCGGATAGCCGGTCGAGCCGAGCGACTTGGTGACGCGGCCCTGATCATAGGCTAGCTTGTAGGCGTCGATGCCCTGGCGGATTTGATGCAGCGCCTCGCGCAGCTCCTGCTCCTGGCGGCGCTGCACCACCACCTGCGTGGTGGGAATCACCAGGACACTGAGCAGACCGAGGATCGCCAGCGTCACCAGCAACTCGATCAGCGAAAAGCCACGCGCGCGCCTCATGCCCATCATCTTCTCACTGCTGCGGCTGCGGCTGCGACGTTTCCGCGCCCGGCTGCACCGGTTGCGGTTGCGCGCCCTGCGTCGGCGCCAGCGGCGCCGGCTGGCCGGTGGAAATCGGCATCGACTGCACCGGCGGCGGCAGGATCGCCTGCGTGGTCGCGCCCTGCGCCTCGGCCGCTGGTGGAGCCGCCGGATTCATCGGACTGGCGGGAGTGACCGCAATTGCGGGATTAAACGGCGCCACCTGATTCAACTGATTCACCGTCGTCGGCGACATCGCTGGATTGGCGGGGTTTCCAGGGTTGCCCTGGCTCGACGTCGCGGAGACCGCGCCCGGCGCCGCCGGCAACTGCACCGGCGTGCGCACCGTCAGATCCGGACGGCGGCGGAAGCTGGCCTCCGTGCCGGCCGAAAATTCGGACATGCTGGCCTCCGGCCGCTGCACGTTGCGGATCAGGCGCGGCGTGATCGACAGCACGATCTCGGTCTTCTGATTGTCGTCACGCTTGCTGCCAAACAGACGACCCAGCACCGGCAAGTCGCCAACGCCCGGCAGCTTGCTGGCGGTGCCGCGCTCCTCGTTGTTGATCAAGCCCGCCAGCACCTGGTTCTCGCCATCCTTCAGTTGCAGCATGGTGCTGGCCTGGCGTGTGCCGATCTGGTACGCGGTGCCGCCGTTCTTGGTGGTGATGGTGCTGGTCAAGTTGCTCACTTCAAGCTGCACGCGGATCGCCACCTCGTTGTTCAGATAGATGGTCGGCTCGACGTTGAGGGTCAGGCCGACATCGACGTAGGTGACGTTGTCGCTGGCGAAGCCACCGATGCCCGACGACACCGTCGCCGTGATCACCGGCAGCTTGTCGCCGATGACGATCTTGGCCTTCTCCTTGTTGCGCACGCGGATGCGCGGATTGGCCAGCAGGTTGGAATCGGTGTCGGTCTTGTTGGCGTTAATCGCGGCCGAGACGCCACTGATGCCGATGGTGTCCGAATTGAGCCGGCGCAGGTCGCGGATGGTGATGCCGGTGCCGCCGGACGTCGACAGCGGCGCCAGTCCCAGGCTGGTCGGCCACTCGACGCCGAGGTTCATCAGGGTGCCGCGCTTGACCTCGAGGATCTCCACCTCCAGCATCACTTCCGCCTCGGGCGCGTCCTGCACCGCGATCAGCCGCTCGGCCAGGCGGATCGCCTCCGGGTTGTCGCGCACGATCAGCAGGTTGAGTTTTTCATCGACGACGACGTCGCGCGATTTCAAAATCGTCTTGAGCGTGTTGGCCACCAGCTTGGCCTCGGCGTTCGCCAGGAAGAAGGTCTTGACCGTCATCTCTTGATATTCCTTCAGCTTGGCCGCCACGTTGGGGTAGATCAGGATGGTGTTGGCGTCCATGACCTGCTGCTCCAGCTGATTGGTCAGCAGCAGAAAATAGATCGCCGATTCGACGGTGCTGTTCTTCAGCATGACGGTGGTGCGCTGGTCGGTCTTGACGTCCTTGTCGAACACGAAGTTCAGGCCCGAGCGACGCGCGATCACCTCGAACACCTGCTTGAGCGGCGCGTCGCGGAACTCGATCGTGATCGGCTGCTTGTACGATTTCGACAGGCCCGTTTCCACTACCGGCTGCGCGCTTTTTTCCGTCACGTCGCGCAGCAGCAGGCGCGCCTGCTCGTTGGACGGCGTCTCGGTCAGCAGCGCGTTGAGCTTTTGCTTGGCCAGATCGTATTCCTTCTTGTTGGCGTGCTCGGTGGCCTCGGCCAGCCGCTTGGACTGGCGGGCGTCGCGCTCGACCGCCCGCAGGCCGCTGCGCGCGCGCTCGTTCATCTGGTCCAGGCCCAGCACGCGGCGGAAGCCCAGTGCGGCCGACTCGGGACGGCCCTCGGCCAGTTCGCGCTCGGCCTCTTCGACCAGCCGCTGCGCGGCGCGGTCGCGCGCCAGCAGATAGGCGGCGCGGTATTGGGCGTTGCCAGGTTCGGCCTTCACCGCTTCCTGGTATTTCAGCAGGCCGGCCTCCACCTGGTCTTTGGCGACGAGGTCGTTGGCTTCGCGATAGGCCATTTGTCCGGCGCAGCCGCTCACGCCGACGGCGATGGCCAGCATGGCGGGCAGCGCGGCGCGGCGGCGCCATGTGTTCAGGGGACTAGCCATCAGTCGAATGCTCCAATATTAATCTGTTGTACCTGATTCAAAGGCAGATAGGTCACGGTCATCAGCGGCGGCGCGATGCGATCGACGCGGTAGGCGCCCTCGATCACCGTCTTGTCGCGCACCACGTAGGTTTTGTCGCCGCGCGCCAGATACACTTCCCACCGGCCGTCGGCGACGGCTTTGCCAAAGTAATTGTACGGAACCGGCGGCGCCGTCGGCGGCGGTGGCGGCGCGTTCGATTGCGCCAACGCCGACGCCGGCGGTGGCGGCGGATTCCAGTTCTGGCCCATGAAGATGCCCTCGCCGGCGGCGAAGCTGGCATCGCCCGCCTCGCCCACCAGCACGGCGCGCGGGATCAGGCGCGCGATCATCGGATCGCCCGCGTCCTTGCCTTTGTCGGCGTCCTTGCCGGCGCGCGCGGTCGGCGCCGCAGCCACCACTGGCGATGCTGCCCCTGCCGCCCCTGCCGCCCCTGCCGCCGAAGCGCTGCGGTCGACCCGCGCGGCCGGCTCGGCGATGTCCGACGACGGCTGGTTGTCGCCAAAGAGCACAAGCGCGGCGGCGGCGGCCAGCGCCACGCCCATCGCGATTTGATAAGGCTTCATGGCTCACCGTCCTTCAGGTACAGCGTGAAGCGCAGGCGCGCCTCCACCGTCGCATCGGCGATGGTGTCGCGGCGGAAGGCGATTTCGTCGAGCGATGAAAACGGCATCTCGCGCAGTCCCTGCATGGCGAACTGCCAGATCGACTGGTACGGCCCCTTGACCGGCAGGATGATCTGGTAGGTGCTCACGCGGCTGGCCTTGTCGTAGCCGGCTTTGTACTCGCCCTGGCTCAGCACCAGGTTGGATTTGGCCGCCAGGTCGAACAGAACCTTGACCTGTTGTTCCGCGTAGCGCTTCTCGCCCAGCACCTGATAGAAGTCAGCCAGGTTCTGGTTGGCCGATGGCGGCGGCGGCGCCGTCACCAGCGACGCCGGCGTCGGCAACGGCATCGCCATCAATTGCGCCTGCGCCGCGCGCTGGGGTATCAGCCA
>DASVTJ010000099.1:0-3358 GCA_036387635.1 Duganella sp. | reverse complement strand
CGTCGTGCTGGGCCTGGTGCTCGGTTGTGGCGCCGTGCTGATCCTCGAGTTGCTCGACCAGCGCGTGCGCTCGGTCGCCCATCTGGCCGACGCCTTCGGGCTGCCGGTGCTGGGCGTGATCGACAAGCCGCGCCTGAGCGCCCGCCGCAAGAAATCCGACGTCGCCGCCTTGCCTGGTCCGGGCACCGGCGCCGGCCCGGCGCTGCAGGCCTGAGCCGCGCGCCGTTTAATCTTTCTGGAGCAACAATGAATTCCATCCCCCCAATGCAGTCGATGTCGGTCGCCGACGCCCGCGAGACATCGGCATCGCCGCCGGCGCCGGACCGCTCGATCGGCGCCATTCTGATCAAGATCGGCCGGCTGTCGGCGGCCGACGCCGAAAAGGTGATCCGCCACCAGGTCGAGCGCAACCTGCGCTTCGGCGACGCCGCCATCGCGCTCGGCCTGCTGAGCCAGGCCGACATCGAGTTCGCGCTCTCGCGCCAGTATGACTATCCCTATCTGTTGCGTGGCGAGAGCGACATCAGCCCGAGCGTGGTGGCCGCCTACGAGCCGTTCACCGCGCGCGTCGAAGCGTTCCGCGCGCTACGCAACCAGCTCATGTGGCGCTGGTTCGACGCCGGCGCCGAGCGCAAGACGCTGGCCATCACCAGTGCCGAGCGCGGCGACGGACGCAGCTTCTTCGCCGCCAACCTGGCGGTGGTGTTCTCGCAACAGGGCCAGCGCACCTTGCTGGTCGACGCCGACTTGCGCCACCCGAGCCAGCACCAGCTGTTCGGCCTGGAGAACCGGGTCGGCCTGTCGTCGATCCTGTCCGGACGCGGCGGCATCGAGGCGGTGCAGCGCGTCAGCGCGCTGCTCGACTTGTCGGTGTTGACGGCCGGCGCGGCGCCGCCTAATCCGTCCGAACTGCTGGGCCGGCCCGGCTTCGGCGACGTGCTGCGCCAGCTGGCCGAACGCTTCGACGTGATCCTGATCGACACGCCGGCCACCGGCGAGTGCTCCGACGCCCAGATGATCGCCGGCCGCGCCGGCGGCGCCTTGATCGTCACCCGCCAAAACGCCAGCCATGTGCGCGACGTCCACGACACCATCGCCAGCCTGGCCGAGTCGCGCACGCACCTGGTCGGCACCGCGATGAATAATTACTAGCATGGCCGGCTCCATGTCCCCGCCGCTGAAGGCCCCGGGCGCCGCGGCCGCGCCGATGCGCCTGCTGCCGTGGTACCTGCTGGCGGCCGGACTGGCTGCGCTGTACGTGCCCAGCTTCATCGACCTGTTCAACGGCGCCTGGAGCTCGGAGAAGAACGCCCACGGTCCGATCGTCATGACGGTCGCGTTCGTGTTCCTGTATTTCCGCCTGCGCCAGGTGCTGTCGGCCGGGCAGTTCGAGCGCGCGCCGGCGCCGCTGGCCGGCGCCGCCATGCTCGCCGTCGGCCTGCTGATGTACGTGCTGGGCCGCTCGCAAAGCGTGCAGATCCTCGAGGTCGGCTCGCTGCTGCTGGTGCTCAGCGGCTTGCTGGTGGCCTTCTTCGGCGTGCGCACCTGGTCGCGCATGTGGTTCGCGTTCTTTTTCATGTTCTTCATGATTCCGCTGCCGCCGTCGATCGTCGACATGCTCACGCTGCCGATGAAGATCGGCGTGTCCTACGCCACCGAGCACCTGCTGTACTGGATGGGCTATCCGATCTCGCGCAGCGGCGTCATCCTCGTCATCGGCCCCTACCAGCTGCTGGTGGCCGACGCCTGCGCCGGACTGAACTCGCTGTTTACGCTCGAGGCGCTCGGACTGCTGTATATGAATCTGGTGCGCCACCCGTCGCTGCTGCGCAACGCCGCGCTGGCCACGCTGATCATCCCGATTTCGTTCGCCGCCAACACCATCCGCATCGTGTTCCTGTCGCTGATCACCTTTTATCTGGGCGACGCCGCCGGCCAGGGCTTCCTGCACGGCTTCTCCGGGCTGGTGCTGTTCCTGTCGGCGCTGATGCTGATCATCTCGGTCGACGGCCTGCTCAGCTGGATCGTCGCCAAGCGCGTCGAGGGCAAGCGCGTCAAGACCGAAGGCGCCGGCCTGCAGTTGCCGCCGATGGGGCCGGGCGCCTGGCGCCAGCTCACCGACGGCGTGGCGCTGCGTCCGGCCGCCGTGTTCCTCGCCTGTGCCGGGCTCGGCGTGGGCCTGGCCCACGCGCTGGCGCCCACGCTCACGCCGCCGCCGGCCAGCCTGGCGCTGGAACAGGCCGTGCCGCAACAGTTCGGCCAATGGCGCATGCTGCCCGACGCCGCCGCCCAGGCCACCTTGGCCACCAACGACGAGGGCGGGGCGCTCACCGACGAGATCTACGACGAGGTTGTCATGCGCACCTACGTCAACGCCCAGGGCACGCAGGTGATGCTGGCGCTGGCCTATGCCAAGGAGCAGCGCCAGGACGTCAAGCTGCACCTGCCCGAGATCTGTTATCCGGCGCAGGGCTACAAGGTGTCGTCGCTGACGCCGGCCAGCCTGGCGGTGGGCGCCAACGGCGCCGCGCTGCCGGGCAAGCACATGCTCGCCTCCGGCAACGGCCGCACCGAGGCGGTGACCTACTGGACCCGCGTCGGCGACGGCTATCCGAACGCCGGCCTGGCCATGCGCACCAAGATCTTCCGCGACGGCCTGGGCGGCAAGATCAGCGACGGCATGCTGGTGCGCTCGTCGATCGTGGTGCGCGACGCCGCCGAGGCGCCGGCCGCCTACGCCACGCAGGAAGCGTTTTTGCGCGAGCTCGTCGCCAGCGTCAAGCCCGGCGCCCGCGCGCTGGTGGCGCCGGCGCCGTGAGCGCGCCCCTTTTATTTTGCCGGCCGCCGCGCCGCGCAGCAACACCGTACTGAGGATCATCCGATGGCAAAAATAGACATCCTGCTTCCGGTCAAAAACGGTAAGGATTTCCTGGCCGAGGCCATCGACAGCATTGTCGGCCAAACCTTCACCGACTGGCGCCTGCTGGTGCTCGACCATGGTTCGACCGACGGCAGCCGCGAGATGGCCGAGGCCTACCACGCGCGCGACAAGCGGGTCGAGGTGCACAGCTTCCCCGAGGCCAAGGGCCTGTCGGGCCTGCTCAACCGGGGTCTCGACGAGGCCGACTGCGACTTCGTCGTGCGCCACGACGCCGACGACGTCTGCTTCCCGAACCGCTTCGCGCTGCAGCTAGAGGGCTTCCGCCAGCAGCCCGAGTGCGTGGCGATGGGCGGCCAGTCCGAGCTGATCAACGCCGCCGGCGAGCACATCACCGAGCAGACGGTGCCGGTCGGGCGCGCGCGCAACACCGCCGCCAGCCTGTTCCGCAATCCGGTGACGCACCCGACCGTGATGATG
>DASVTJ010000098.1:0-3173 GCA_036387635.1 Duganella sp. | reverse complement strand
GGGCCGCGTTCGAGCGCGCGCACCTTCAAGCCTTCTTTGGCCAGTTCGATGGCCATGATGGAGCCGGCCCAGCCGAGGCCGACGATGACGACGTCGACGTCGTCGTTAGTGATTGTTTGCATAAATTACCTGGAGAAGAGGGTCGTGGCGCACGGCGGCGCCTGGTTGCCTGGCGTGCTAGGCTCGTTGGCTCAGGCCCGCTTGCCGCTCAGGCTCACCGGCCCCAGCGGATATTTAACGTCGTGCACGTCGACCCACTCGGTGAAGGCGGCGCGGGCGCCGGGGAAGCCGATGGCGACCCAGGCCTTCATGTCCTTGTTGCCACCGTACATGGGATCGGCCAGATAGCCGTTCTTGGTGTCGTCGAGCAGCTGGACGAAGAACTGCGACGCCTTCAGCGTCGGCTCGCCCAGACCGGCGAAATCGACATCGTTTTTTTGCAGCGCGGTCAGCAGCGCATCCTTATCGGCCGGGGCCAGTTGCTCGAACGGCTTTTGGTGCGTCTGCCGGCTGTATTGCTGGGTAAGCTTGATGCCGATGCGGTACATCTGCTGCGGCGTGTGGTTGTGCTGGAAGCCCAGCGTGGGCGCGGCGTCGGCCTTGTGCGGCCCCTGCATGTAGACCTCGTCGCCGAGGCCGGCCTGCAGCTGCTGGTCGATGAAGACCGGCACGTTGGTTTCCAACGCGCCCGGGCCTTTGCCTTCAGCCGGAATCAGGCGGTCGCAAGCGGCCATGATGAAGGTCCATTCGGCGGCGGCGAAAAAGACCGGCTGGTAGCGCTGCAGTTCGACCGCTTCCAGCCCGGCGGCGCGGGCGCGGTAGACGGGAATCGAGACGAGGGGGACGGCGGCCGCGGTCGCCATGAGCAGCGTGCGGCGGGAAAGATTGACTGGTTGATTGGGCATGATTGGCTATCGGTGGATTGCTGAGTTCGTGCTGAGTTCGTGCTGAGTTCGTCAGAACACGATCGCAGTTTACTATAGTAATAGACATTTCACAAATGAAACGTTTGCGCCCGTGCGGTAGCGGCAGATACCGCTAGCGGGATAAGGGCTGGCGCATATGGCGCAACTGTGATGCCATGGTAGGAATTTTGGCTAGGAATTCCAACCAAGAAATCATTACGATTTGGTAATGCGGTGCCGGGGTGGAGTGCTTGAGATTGTTTTGTCGCGGCCACCAAGACCTTGTGGATGCGGCGGCAATCATTGTGTAAAAGTTAATTTGTGACAAGGAGGACTAAACCTTGTTTTTAAAGCATATATTGCTGGCTAAAGTAGCAAGAGCTATGTAATCTTTTACCCAGAGGATATTTCACAATTTCAACACAAATACGCTTTTGGAGGTTTAATGCGAATCATGCTGACGTGGCAAGCTGCGATCGCGGTGGTATCGGTCTTCTCGGCGCAAGCGGGCGCTGCCACCGTCAACACCGGGTCGGTGTCGACGGTCGTCGGCGACGGCGCCAAGCTGTGCCTGGGCATCAAGGGCAACAGCGGTGCGGCCGGTGCCTTGTTGCAGAGCCAGAGCTGCAACGGCAGTGGTTTCCAGTCGTGGAAGTTCGTCAAGGACGCGGCCGGGTACTTCGAGCTGGTCAATGCCGGCAGCGGCCTGTGCATCGACGTCACCGGCGGTGCCACCACCAGCGGCACTAATTTGCAGCAGTGGAACTGCAGCGGCGCCGATTATCAGAAGTGGAATGTCGGTGACCAAGGCAACGGCCGCTTCGCCATCCTGTCCAAATACAACCGGCTAGCGCTGGAGGTCTTCGAGGCCGGTACGGCCAATGGCGCGCGCATCGTGCAATCGACCTGGACCGGCGCGGGCAACCAGAAATGGGCCTTGCCATTGGCCACGGTGTCGAACGGCGGCGCCACCACGGCAGGCCCGGCCAGCGGCGCCATCCTGACGCTCAAGGGCGCGCAGGCCGGCAATTGCATCGGCGTCAAAGGCGCGAGCACGGCCGCCGGCGCCGCCTTGCAAAGCCAGGGGTGCAGCGGCGCCACGTTCCAGCAGTGGAAGGCGGTCAAGGACGCCGCCGGCGACTATGAACTGATCAACGTCGGCAGCGGCCAGTGCATCGACCTGCCGGGCGCGGCGGCAGCGGCCGGCACGGCGCTGCATCAATGGAATTGCAGCGGCGGCGACTGGCAGAAATGGCGCTTCAGCGCCGACGGCGGCGGGCGCTATTTCATCGCCTCCAAGTCGAGCGGGCTGGCGATCGACGCGGCCGGCAACGCCAACGGCGCGACCTTGGTGCAGGCGGCGCTGTCGGGCGCGGCCAGCCAGCAGTGGAGCGCGGCCGCCAGCATGCCGCCGACGTCCGCGCCCGGCGCCAACGACAGCCCGACCGGCTTTGGCGCCGGCACCACCGGCGGCACGGGCGGCGCCGTGGTGCGCGTCACTACGCCGGCCCAGCTGGCCTATGAACTGTGTCGCACGCAATCGAACGGCACCTGCACCGACACCGCCGCGCGCATCATCGAAGTGGCCGGCACCATCGATTTCCGTGGCACCGAGGGCAAGCTCTCGCAGAACGCCTGCGTGGTCAAGCAGTGCAACGAGCCGATGGCAAGCGAATACATCACCGATGGCTTGGGCGCGTGCAAGGACAAGACGCGCTTCGCCGTTTCGCTCGACGCCGCCGGCACCAAGCCGTTGCTGATCGGCTCGAACAAAACGCTGATCGGCGTCGGCGCCACCGCTACCTTGCGCGGCAAGGGCGTGACCGCGCGCGGCGGCGTGAGCAACATCGTCATCCGCAACCTGCACATCACCGATATCAACGCCCAAGTGGTATGGGGCGGCGACGCCATCACCCTCGATAACGTCGACCGCGTCTGGATCGATCACAACCGCTTCTCGCTGATCGGCCGCCAGTTCATCGTCAGCGGCTGGGGCAAGGCCTCCAACGTCACCGCGTCGTGGAACGAGTTCGACGGGCGCACGCCATACTCGGCCACCTGCGACGGCACCCATTACTGGATGATGCTGCTGATCGGCGCGGCCGACAGCTTCACGTTGAGTAACAACTGGATCCATCACTTCGGCGGGCGCTCGCCGCACGCCGGCACCGCCAACGCCAGCCTGGCGCTGCACATGATCAACAACTACTTCGAGTACGCGCCGAACGGCCACGGCCTCGACGCGGGCGCGACGACCACGTCGGTGCT
>DASVTJ010000097.1:0-4168 GCA_036387635.1 Duganella sp. | reverse complement strand
GCCTTGGTCTGCCAGTCGAACGTGGTGTACGAACTGACCCGGCGCGTCAACGGCACGTAGTCGCCCAGCGTGCCGTCGGCCAGCACCTCGCGCACCACCGAGTTGTCCTCGTTGTACTCCTGGTCGGTGTAGCCCGAGTGGTAGTTGGCCGTCAACGAGTGCATGAACATGTTGGTGCGCAGCGACGCGGTCAGCTTCGAGATCACGCGGAACGTCACGTCGGCGTACGAGTTGAAGCGGCCGATGTTTTTCTCCAGGCCAGTGCCGGGGTTGTCCTGCTCGGCCTTGGTCATGAAGGTGCCGGTCCATTGCAACGCAGCCCTGCCCAGCGCCGTGCTGGTGCGGTAGGTGTGGTCCCAGTCGACGCCCTGGTAGTGCGCGTTGGACAGGTTGAACGGCGTTAGCGCCGCCACCAGCACGTTCTGCTTCTGGATCGGGTCGTAGTAACTGCGCAGCAGGCTGTCGTAGACGCCGGGATTGCTGAACACCAGGTCTTCCGACAGCGTGGTGATCTGGTTGGTCAGCTTGACGTCCCAGAAGTCGAAGCCGAGCGACAGGCTGGGAATCGGCTCCAGGCGGAAGCCGAGCGTCGCCTGCTTCGATTCCTCGGGCTTGAGCGCGCCTTCGCCGGTGGCGGCGTTGCCGCCGCTGAGCAGCGCGTATTCGGCCGGGCCTTTGCACAGCACGAAGCGCGGATCGGCCGGCGAGGTGATCGGGCAGGCGTGGTACTGCGACGAGCCGCCGTTGACCAGCGGCTTGACGATGTCGGACATGACCGGCGCCTTGAAGCCGGTGCCGTACGAGGCGCGCACCAGCAGCGCTTCGACCGGGTTCCAGCGCAGCGCCAGTTTGTAGGTGGCCTTGCTGGCGGCCTGGCCCTGCTTGCCCGAGCCGATCAGGTTGCCTTCCGGGTCGAAGTTCTTGTCGTTGGTGACGGCGCCGAAATCGTCGTAGCGGGTCGACGCGGTCAGATCCATGTTTTTCAGCACCGGCAGCAGCAACTCGCCGTAGGCGCCCCAGTTCTTTCGGGTGGCGTCGATCGGCAACGCGCCGGCGGTGCCGCCGACGGCGACGTCGGTGAAGTCCGGCTGCTGCTTGTTCGGCCCCTGGTTGTAGGCGCCCGGCGCTTCCTGGTACTTTTGCTGGGTGAAGTCGGCGCCGACGGCCAATTGCGCCACGCCGGCCGGCATCTTGAACAACTCGGTCGAGGCGCTGGCCTGCAGCTGGTCGAGCGTGGATTTCGTTTCGCTGAACTGCACGCCCAGCACGGCCGGGGCCAGCACGCCCTGCGAAGTGCCCGGCGGCGCGAACGGATCGAACTGGCCGGACGTGACGAGCGTGTCGAACGCGTTCAGGCTCATGTAGCCGCCGGCGGCGGTGTCGGTCTGCTTGTTTTCCGAGTGGGTGAAGGCGGCGCGGTAGTCGAAGCCCTTGAAGGCGCCGTCGAGGCCGAAGGCCAGGTGCTTGGCGACGGTTTTGTAGTCGTCGGCGCGGCCGCCGGCATCGACCAGGCGCAGGCTCATCGTCGCGCTGGTGACGGTGGCGCCGGCCGGCACGCCCACGCGGCTCAGGTAGGGCGCGATCGAACGGGCGTACAGCGCGCTGTCGAGCGGCACGCCCAGCGGCTGGGCCGGCGGCGCGTACTGCGCGGTGTTGGTGAAGGACGAGCCGAGCGCTTCGGCGAAGAAGGTGGCGCTGTCGTTGATCTTGTAGTGGAGCGACGCGAACACGCTGTCGCGCTTGATGGCCGGGGTGTTTTGCACGGTCGCGGCGTAGTCGTACTGGCAGCGCGTCGGGCTGATGCGGAACAGGTTGGTGCCGTTGCAGGCGCCGGTGGCCAGCACATTGGGACTGAAGATCACGGCGCCCGGGGTTTGCCCGGCGTCCGGGCCCTGGTACTGGACGGTGGCGGTGCCGGGCATCGAGTTCGAGCTCAGCTGATAAAGGCTGTAGTTCTTGCCGTTGGCCGAGAACGGGATCACGCCGCTTTTGGAAAAGTCGCGGTCGCGCGCCCACGAGGCCTTGGTCTCGTCGTGCGAAGCCGACACCAGGACGTTGAAGCCGTCCTTGTCGAGGTCGCCCCAGCCCTTGGAGATCGACGCGGTCTGGGTGCGGCCGCCACGGCTTTTCGGCTGGCTGTACGAACCCTCGACGATGGCGTCGGTCTGGTTTTTCTTGAGGATGAAATTGACCACGCCGGCGATCGCGTCCGAACCGTACAGCGTGTTGGCGCCGTCGGTCAGGATCTCGACGCGCTCGACCGCCGCCAGCGGGATGCTGGCCAGGTTGACGGTGGAGCCGGAGGTGGCCGGCGCCAGGCGGCGGCCGTTGAGCAGCACCAGCGTGTAGCCTTCGCCGATCGAGTGGATCGACGCCGATTGCAGGCCGCCGCCGCCGCCGTTGACCGACATCGACGACGTGGTGAAGCCTTGCATCGACGGCAGCGTGGCGATCAGGTCGGCCACGCTGGCCGCGCCGCTCTGTTCGATCTGCGCCTTCGTCAGCGTTTGCACAGGCAGCGCGCCCTCGGCGGTGATGCGCTTGATGCTCGATCCGGTGATTTCCACGCGCTGCACCGGCGCGTCGGCGCTTTGCGCCACGGCCGATTGCATGCCCAACGCCAGGCCGCCGGCGCAGATGAGACGTACCGATCGTGACAAGACTGTTTCAACCATCATTGTTAAGCTCCCAATTTAAAACGCTACGCACGGGTGTCGTGAATTTATTGTTGTCGGCGCTGCCACCGCCGCTGAAAACAAGCTGAGCGTTGTTTTCATTGCTCCATCAAATCACCCGTCGTTCATCGCTGTCAATATGAAAGCATCAACAGCGATAGCTCGATGTCATCACGTCGAAAGGTCGCCGCGCGCGCCAAAAACGCCCGCGAAAACGCGCTAACTTGGTGCGCTGGTGAAAACGCCGCATCGACAAAACCGGATCTGGCACATAACGGTGGCGAATCGCCGGTGTTGGCGGAATGAAAGTGCGCGATATGTGTGCGGTGGTGTGCAAAATTAAGCATGAGGGATCTGCATTAATTGTCATGCGGCGTTACATCCACGCCACAGCTCGCGCGGTATGAACGCCAAAGCGAACGCCGACGCCGACGCCGACGCATGAAAAAACCCGGACGCGCCGTGATGGCGGGTCCGGGTTTGGTGTGAAGAAGTTGCGCTTAGAAGGTGTAGCTGCCGCGCAGGTAGATGGCGCGGCCGACGGCGTCGGTGTAGCGCGGGTCGTATCCTTTTTGGAACAGCGTGCCCTGGTTGGAGAACGGTGGGTCCTTGTCGAGCAGGTTTTTCACGCCGGCCGTCAGGCTCACACCCTTGATGCCGGTGTAGGTGGCCGACAGGTTCCACAGGCTGTACGACGGCACCTCGTTGAGGAACTCGTCGTCGATGTCGAGGTTCTGGTCGGTGTAGCCGGACTTGAACGACTGCGCCAGCGTCGCGGCCCACACGCCCTGGCGCCAGTTCAGTGCGGCGTTATGCTTCCAGCGGAACACCGGATTGTTGGCGGCGTAGCGGCCCACGTTCTGGGTGTACGGTCCGCCGCGCTCGTCCTGGTACTCATACTTGTGGACGTAGGTGCCGTCGACCGTCAAGGTGAAGCTTCCGTACGCGGTGTTACCCGAGCGCAGCGTCAGGCTGGCGTCGATGCCGTCGGTGTTGACCTTGCCAAGGTTTTCCTTCAAGTCCAGGATCGCGTACGGCGAGCCGTCCGGGTTGCGCAGGAAGCGCTCCTGGTACTTGGCGTAATTGCCGTAGATGGCTTCTTCGGGCAGCGCGTTGATCTTGTCCTTGAGCTTGATGTTCCAGTAGTCGAGCGACAACGTCGCCTGCGGGATCGGCTCGATCACCACGCCGAAGGCGAAGGTCTTCGATTTTTCCGGGCTCAGGTCCTGGTTGCCGCCCTGCAGTTTGTACTGTTGCAGGTCGCAATCGCGCAGCGGATTGGCGATCGGGTTGGTCGACAGCACGCCGCCCGGGCACAGCACCGGATCGTTGTACGAGTTGTTGGTGTCGTTCTTCGACTGCGGCGCGTTTTTCTCGAACAGGGTCGGGGCGCGGAAGCCGGTCGAGGCCGAACCGCGCAGCACGATTTGCTTGGTCGGCTGATAGCGCAGGCCCAGTTTCGGATTGGTGGTGTTGCCGACGTCGCTGTAGTC
>DASVTJ010000096.1:0-6505 GCA_036387635.1 Duganella sp. | reverse complement strand
CGATCGGGCCGCGCTCGCGGCGGCGCTAATGGAAGTGGTCGAATCGCACACGCCGCGCCAGGTAGGCGCCCGCCTTAAAACAGCGGACGCCGAAGTCTGGCACGAGCTGCGCATCTCCCGCTATGTCGACCATCGGGGCCTGGTCGAACTGCTGGTGGTGGGCCGCGACATGTCGATCCAGCACGCCACCGAAGCGCACCTGCGCCACATGGCCACGCACGACGCGCTGACCGAGCTGCCCAACCGCCTGCTGCTGTCGGACCGCATGCGCGTGGTCATCGCCAACGCCCGCCGCTCCGGCCAGGGCTTCTCGGTCGCCACCGTCGGCCTCGATGGCTTCAAGAAGGTCAACGACGGCCTGGGCCACCCGGTCGGCGATGCGATGCTGCGCATGGCCGCCGCGCGCCTGCGCAAGACCCTGCGCGACAGCGACACGCTGGCGCGCGTCGGCGGCGACGAATTCGTCGCCATCCTGCCCGGCACCGCCACCGAGGCGCAAATCAAACTGGTCACCGGCCGCCTGATCGCCACCTTGCAGTCGCCGTTCGAAATCGACAGCCATACGATCTACGTCGGCGCCTCGGTCGGCGTCGCGGTCTACCCCACGCACGCCGAGGATGAAGTGCGCTTGATGGCGCTGGCCGACGCCGCCATGTCGCGCGCCAAGGAAACCGGCAAGGCGCGCTGCGTGGTCTACAGCCCGTCCCAGGCCGGCCCGCCGGCGCACGACATCTCGCTCGAGGCGGCGATGTTCCAGGCGGTGCGCGAAGGCGAATTCCTGCTGTACTACCAGCCGATCGTCGACGCCAGGACGCGCGAGATCCAGGGCTTCGAAACGCTGATGCGCTGGAAGCACCCGACGCTGGGCATGGTGCCGCCGGCGCGCTTCATCCCGATCGCCGAAACCAACGGCCTGATCAACCTGCTGGGCGCGTGGGCGCTGAAGGCGGCCTGCGTGCAGCTCAAGCAGTTCGAGGAGGTGGCGAAACGCCGCCTGTACATCTCGGTCAATATCAGCCCGAGGCAGTTTCGCAGCGATAAATTTCTCGACGTGCTCGACGACGCGATCGCGTTCTCCGGCCTGCTTGGTGAGCAATTGGTGTTGGAAATCACGGAAGGCACATTGATGGTCGATCCGGCGCACGCCGAATCGATCCTGACCAAAATGGCCGAGCGCAACGCCCGCATCGCCATCGACGATTTCGGCACCGGCTACTCGTCGCTGGCGTACCTGAAGCGCTTCCCCATCGCCGTGCTGAAAATCGACCGCGCCTTCATCCGCGACCTGCCCGATTCGCAAAAGGACGGCGCCATCTGCAACGCCGTGCTCGACCTGGCCAAGCACCTGAATTTGTCGGTGGTGGCCGAAGGCGTGGAAACCGAGGAGCAAATGCACTTCCTCGAGCGGCGCGGCTGCCAGTACATCCAAGGCTACCTGACCGGCAAGCCGATGGCCGCCAACGTCGCCATGGCCGCGCTCAAGGAAAGCATCCACGTCAACGTGGTGCCGGCCGAACTGCGCCAGGTGTTCCCATGACGGACGGCTTCAAAGCCAGCACGCCGCTGGGCGACACCACGCTCGAGCAGCTGTGGGACTGCACGCGCCGGCGCGGCGACATGCCCGGCTTCGCCAAGGCCATCACCGCCATCCTGGGCGCGATGCGCGGCGAGGACGAGCAGGAGTTCAACATGGTGCGCACCGTGCTGTCCGATCCGGTGCTGACGCAAAAAGTGCTGCGGCTGGCCAACAGCGGCATGTACTCGGCCTTCGGCCAGCATGTCAACACCGTCTCGAAAGCGGTGCTGGTGCTGGGCACCGAGACGATCGGCCACCTGGCGCTGGGCCTCAAGCTGATCGAGGAACTGGGCGCCAAGCCCGACGGCAGCGCCGGCGCCGACAGCAGCGTCGCCCACATCGAAATGGAAAAGGCCGTGCTGGCCGGGATCGTCGCCCGGCAGGTCGCCTACACCGCCGAAAGCCAGCATGGCGAAACGGCGGTCGTGTGCTCGATGCTGCACACGCTGGGCCGCATGATGATGACCTTTTACATGCCGGAGCGCTGGTGCGGGTTGCAGCGCCTGGCCGACCGGGATGGCCGCGGCGTCGACGACCTCGCGCCGGACGTGCTGGGACTGAGCATGGAGGAAATCGGCCACGCCGCCGCCCTGCACTGGGGGCTGCCGGCCAGTTTGATCCAGGGCATGCGCAAGCTCGCGCCGAGCGGGGATGGCATCGCCGTCAACAGCGCCGACTGGATCGCCGGCCTGTCGACGATGTCGGCGATGTGCGCCGAATCGCTATGGCACGACGACCCGGCCAGCGCCGCCATCGTGCGCCAGCTCAGCGAGAGCTATGCCGTCATGCTGGGCGTGGAGCCGGCCAATCTGCTGCACGCGATCGAACAGGCCAAGGTGGTGGCGGCCAACGACCTGACCATCGCGCCGCTGTCGCGCCCGGCCGAGCGCCGCGCCAAGGCCTTGGCCAAGACGCGCCAGCGTGCCGAAGGCAACAAGATTCTGCTCAGCGGCATGGCCGACATGCGCGACATGCTCGATACCGCCAGCCCGGGGCAGATGGTGCAGGCCGCGCTGGAAACCGTGTACAAGGGACTCGATTTTTCGCGCGCGGTGGCGTTCGTCCGCAACCGCAAGGACAACCGCTACGCGGCCAAAATCTCGTTCGGCGACGGCAGCAGGGATCTGCTGGCGGCGCTGACGTTCTACGACGCCTACGAGCCGAACGTGTTCCACGCCGCGCTCAATAGCGACCGCGTGATCTTCATCGAAAATGCCCGCGACGCCAAGTTCGCGGCCAAGCTGCCGCTGTGGTGGACCGCATCGCTGGCCGAGGCGCGCAGCTTCGTGATCTTGCCGCTGTCGGCCAACGGCCAGCCGGCCGGCTTCCTGTACGGCGACTGGGACGACTCGTTCCCGCCGATTCAACTGAGCCAGACCGAGTTCTCGCTGCTCAACGACATGCGCATGCTGGTGGTGCGCGCGGTCGAACGGCGCCACGCGCAAGAGGTGGTCGGCAGCCGGGCGTGAGCGGCGGCGGCGACAAATTGGCGCCGCCGCCGGCAAGGCCTACAGCGCGATGTCGGGGGTGGCCACCTTGACGTCGCCACATTGGGCGCGGTGCATCAGCGCATGGTCGATCAGCACCAACGCCAGCATGGCCTCGGCGATCGGCGTAGCGCGGATGCCGACGCACGGGTCGTGGCGGCCGAACGTTTCGACCACGACCGGATTGCCCTCCTTGTCGATCGAGTCGCGCGGCGAACGAATGGACGAGGTCGGCTTGATCGCGATCGACACCGTGATGTCCTGGCCGGTCGAGATGCCGCCCAACACGCCGCCGGCGTTGTTGCCGATGAAGCCTTGCGGCGTCAGCGAGTCGCCGTGCACGGTGCCCTTTTGCTCCACCGACTTGAAGCCGGCGCCGATCTCCACGCCCTTGACGGCGTTAATGCCCATCATCGCGTAAGCGATGTCGGCGTCGAGCTTGTCGTAGATCGGCTGGCCCAGCCCCACCGGCACGTTGCGCGCGACGACGTCGATGCGCGCGCCGACCGAGTCGCCGGCCTTGCGCAGCTCGTCCATCGCCGTCTCCATGCGCGCGATCAGGTCGGCGTCGCCGCTGGCGGCGAAGAATGGATTGTCATGCACGTGCGACCAGTCCTGGAACGGCACGGCGATCTCGCCGAGCTGGCTCATGCAGCCAAGGAACTCGGTGCCGTATTGCTGTTTGAGCCATTTCTTGGCCACCGCCGCCGCCCCCACCACCGGCGCTGTCAGGCGCGCCGACGAGCGGCCCCCGCCGCGCGGATCGCGCACGCCGTATTTGTGCCAATACGTGTAATCGGCGTGGCCCGGACGGAAACTGTCGACGATGTTGCCGTAGTCCTTGCTGCGCTGGTCCTCGTTGCGGATCAGCAGCGCGATCGGCGTGCCGGTCGTCACGCCCTGGTACACGCCGGACAGGATCTCGACCGTGTCGGGTTCCTTGCGCTGCGTCACGTGGCGCGATGTGCCCGGCTTGCGGCGGTCCAGTTCCGGCTGGATATCGGCTTCCGACAAAGGCAAACCCGGCGGGCATCCATCGATCACACAGCCGATCGCCGGACCGTGCGACTCGCCAAAAGTTGTTACAGAAAACAATTTGCCAAATGTATTGCCGGACATAGGAAGAGAATCTTCGGAAAAGGTGGAGGGAAAAGGTGGATTAGACCCGGAGTACGTCATTTTACCAGCCCGCCGCGCGGTGCGGCCCGCTCCGCCCCATAATTTCAAAATTGCAAGTATTGCCTAGTAAAATAACAACCTTTCGTCGCTCGCATGTGGCTAGTTGCGTACAGGTACGCAACGTTACGCTCAAAGACCCGGAAATCTGCATTCCTTTTGACAATTCGCTATATACTGGATTGCAAGAACACCGAGCAATCCTGGAGATGCGACACATGCCCCCACCGATCACGCCCCTTGAACAATTCGAGGTCAAGGATGATCAAGACGATCTGGTATTCTTAGAAGAGCATCCCGCAGCGCTCGACACATCGGGGGCACGCCATGTATGGCGGGTCATGATCGTCGACGACGACGAAGACGTGCACTCGACCACCACGTTCGCGCTCGGCAACCTCGACATGCAGCAGCGGCCGCTCGAATTCGTCCACGCCTATTCGGCCAGCCAGGCGCGCGAGCTGCTCGCGCATGAGCGCGAAATCGCCGTCATCCTGCTCGACGTCGTCATGGAACAGGACGACGCCGGCCTGCATCTGGTGCGCTACATCCGCGAAACGCTGAAGCTGGCCGACGTGCGCATCATCCTGCGCACCGGCCAGCCCGGCTACGCGCCCGAGATCGACGCCATCCGCGATTTCGACATCAACGACTACAAGACCAAGTCCGAGCTCACGCGCATCAAGCTATACACGACGGTGACGTCGGCGATCCGCTCGTACGAACAGATCCGCAAGATCAACGACAGCCGGCGCGGCCTGAACCGCATCGTCCAGGCCAGCACCGAACTGATGACCTTGCACGGCGTGAGGAACTTCGCCGCCGGCGTGCTGGCGCAGATCGGCGAGCTGCTGTGCCAGGAAATCAGCGGCGCGCTGTGCGTGAAGGAATGCCCGGACGGCGATTGCCATGAGCTGCTGGTAATGGCCACGGCCGGCAAGTACGCCCATCTCGACAACACGATCCTGACGGCCCGCCTCGCGCCGCGCGTCCACCAGGCGATGGACTTGGCGCTGGCGCAGCGCCGCAACGTCTACCTGCCGGACTCGGTCACGCTGTACTTCGCCGGCAAGGCCAGCCGCGACTTCGTCGCCTTCATCGAGGTGTGCCGCGAGCCGACCGAGATCAACGAGCGGCTGCTGGAGGTATTTTGCAGCAACGTCGCCGTCGGCCTCGACAACGTCGAGCTGGTCTCCCACCTGCACAACGCCGCCTTCTACGACGCGCTGTCGAAGCTGCCCAACCGCACCCGGCTGGTCGAGATCCTCGACGCCATCATCGCCGGGCCGACGCGCGACGCCACCACGTTGTCGCTGGTCGACCTCGACCACTTCGCCGAGACCAACGACGCGCTCGGCCACCAGTTCGGCGACATGCTGCTGATCGGCGTGGCCGGCCGGCTGCAATACGAGCTCGGCGGCCAATTGACGGTGGCGCGCATCGGCGGCGACATCTTCTGCCTGGTGGGCGACTCGTCGCAGGTGAATCCGGCCAGGATCCTGGCCTTGTTCCAGCGCCCGTTCAGCATCGACGGCCAGGACGTGCAATTGTCGGCCACGCTGGGCCTGGTGCGGCTGGTCGAGCACGAAGGCGGCGGCGCCGATGCCCTGAAGGACGCCGACATCGCCCTCAAGCGCGCCAAGTCGCAGCAGCGCGCCGGCCACTTCTACTTCTCGCGCAGCATGGGCGTCGAGATTCGCGAGCGGGTGCGCATGATGCACGCGCTGCGCACCGCGTTCGGCCAGAACCAGTTGTTCGTGGTGTACCAGCCGCAGATCGACCTGGCCACCCGGCGCCCGGTCGGCGCCGAGGCGCTGCTGCGCTGGCAAACGCCGGACGGCAAATTCATCTCGCCGGACCGCTTCATCCCGATCGCCGAGTATTCGGGCCTGATCATCGACCTCGGTGAATGGGTGATGCGCACCGCGTGCCGCGAGCTGGTCGACCTGCGCAAGGCCGGACACGACGACTTCATCATGTCGATCAACGTCTCGCAAGTGCAGTTCCGCCACCCGCACTTCCTCGAAACGCTGCGCAAGGCGCTGGAGGATACGCAGGCGCCACCGCAATTCATCGAACTGGAAATCACCGAATCGATGGCGATGGAGGAGCCCGACATGCTGATCAAGATGCTCGGCCAGATCAAGCAAACGGGCGTGAGCATCGCCATCGACGATTTCGGCACCGGCTTCTCGTCGCTGTCGTACCTGCAGCGGCTGCAAATCGACCGCCTGAAGATCGACCGCGCCTTCGTCACCGAGATCAC
>DASVTJ010000095.1:0-1880 GCA_036387635.1 Duganella sp. | reverse complement strand
TGCCGCTGATCGTGTTCCCGCGCGCGATCTCGCCGGCGCTGTACGACGCCATCGTCTCGGTGTTCCGCGACGCCGGCATCACGCCGGAAATCGGCCAGCAGGCGATCCAGATGCAGACCATCGTCGGCCTGGTCTCGGCCGGCATGGGCATGGCGCTGGTGCCGCAGTCGGTCTCCAACCTGATGCGGCCCGGGGTAGAATACCGGGCTTTGGCGGACGCCACCCCGCTGGTCGAAACGGGCCTGGCCTGGCGCCGCGACAATGCCTCGCCGGTGCTGCGGGGATTTTTAGAACTACTGAGTAAAAACTTAAGCACTAATCTGGGAAAGAACGCTCTATGCTGATACATCCGATGCCCGATCCGGTCGCCATTCATTTGGGGCCGGTCGCGATCCACTGGTATGGCCTGATGTACGTGCTGGCCTTCGCGCTGTTCATCACGCTGGGCCGCGTGCGCATCAAGCAGCCGCACATCGCCGCGCAGGGCTGGCGCAAGGAGGACCTCGACGACATGCTGTTCTACGGGATGCTGGGCGTCGTCATCGGCGGCCGCCTGGGCGAGGTGCTGTTCTATGAGCCGGTCAAATACTTCGCCGACCCGATCGAGATTTTCAAGATCTGGCACGGCGGGATGTCGTTCCACGGCGGCTTCCTCGGCGTGTTGGTGGCGATGGCGGTGTGGGCGCGCCGCACCGGCCGCAACCTGCTCGACGTCTACGACTTCATCGCCCCGCTGGTGCCGCTCGGCTACGCCGCCGGCCGACTCGGTAACTTCATCAACTCGGAGCTGCCGGGACGCGTGGTATCCGATCAATCGCTGCCATGGGCGATGATGTGGCCCGACATCTCGTATCCGCTGTTCCCTAATCCGGTGTTCCTGCAAGGACTGCGCCATCCGTCGCCGCTGTATCAGATGCTGATCGACGGGCTGCTGGTGTTCGTGATTTTGTGGCTGTACGCGCGCAAGGAGCGTCCGCGCCTGGCAGTGGGCGCTTTCTATACCTTGCTGTACGGGTGCGCGCGCTTCTTCACCGAGTACTTCCGCACGCCCGATTGGGAGACCACCTTGCTGGGCATGCCGATCACCTCCGGCCAAGTGCTGTCGCTGCCGATGATCGTCGGCGCCATCGCCATGCTGGTGTGGGCCTACAAGGTGCGCCAGCGCGGCCGCCCGCCGATCGTCGCTTCAAAAGTTAAACCGTCAAAAGCTTGACCACCGCTTTCCATTGCGCCGCCGTGACGGGCGTGATGGAAAGCCGGCTCCCCTTCTTCAGCACCACCATGTCCTCCAGCGCCGGGATGGTCCGCATCTCGGCCAGCGACAGCAGGCGGGTTTTCTCCGTGCCCTTCACATCGACCGAAATCCAGCGCGGCTGCTCCGGCGTCGCCTTGGCGTCGTAGTATTTACTCTTCTTGTCGAACTGGGTGGCGTCCGGGTACGGAACGCCGACGATCACCGCCAGGCCGGCGATGCCCGGCTCCGGGCAGCTGGAGTGGTAGAACAATACGCCGTCACCGTCCTGCATCTGGTCGCGCATGAAATTGCGCGCCTGGTAGTTGCGCACGCCGAACCACGGCGTGGTGTGGTCCTTGGCGGCCATGACGTCGTCGATACTGACTTCGTCGGGCTCGGACTTCATCAACCAATATTGCATCGCTTTTCTCCAGACGAAAAAAAGCGGCTGCGCATTCACATGCTAACAACCGCTTTCTAAGATTAGGCCCCGCCTGTGCCGTCTTTGCCGGCATCCCGAACCAAACGGTTCAAGGTGGTCACAGTTAGTTCAATTTCGGGTTCATCGGTCTAGCGACGCTCACGCCCATCGAACAAAATTCCGCAACCGGTGCACATAAATGGTTCAAGGAATATATGGCAATCG
>DASVTJ010000094.1:0-2133 GCA_036387635.1 Duganella sp. | reverse complement strand
GCGCCGGGTCGAGCATCCCGACGGCACGTTCGCCGGGGTGGCGCTGGCGAGCCTTCGGCTCGACGCGTTCGAGCGCGTGTACGACCGGCTCGACCTGGGCAAATCAGGCACGGTGTTTGTCGCGCTTGAAAGCGGCACGCTCCTGTACCGACGCCCGTTTCGCGCCGAGATGATCGGCATGGACATATCATCGGGCGCCATCCTGAGCACCTACCGCGATCACGGCCCGGTGGGCACGGCGATGCTGGTGGCCAAGCTCGATGGCATCACCCGGCTGTACAGTTATCGACGGCTGGAGCGCTTTCCGGTGGTGGTGTCGGCGGCGCTGTCCAAGGACGAGATTTTCGAGGAGTGGCGGCGGTTCAGCATGCAAATCGCGGCGGGCGCGGTCAGTGCGGTCGCCGCGCTGATCTGGCTGTTTCTGAAGCTCACGCGGCAGATCGCGATCCGCGATCATATGGAAGCGGCGCTCCAGCGAACCAGTATTGAGCTGGAAAAAGCCAATGCCGACCTTCAATCGATCGCCATGAAAGACAGCCTGACCGAACTGGCCAACCGAAGGGCGTTCGACCAGACGCTCGCCCACGAATTGCGCCGCGCGCAGCGCAAGGAGGAGCCGGTTTCGCTGATCATGCTGGACGTCGACTTCTTCAAAAAATTCAACGATCACTACGGCCACGTGGCCGGCGACGACTGCCTGCGTTCCGTCGCCAAGGCCTTGGCGCAGGTCGCCGCGCGCGCCGGCGACCTGGCCTTCCGCTACGGCGGCGAGGAATTTGCACTGTTGCTGCCGGCCACCGACAGCGCCGGCGCGCGCCGCATCGCCGAAGCCGTTCGCGTAGCCGTGATGGCGCTCGATATCGGCCACGCCGCCAGTGCGCTTGGCGTCGTCACCGTCAGCGTCGGCGTCGCCACGGCGCGGCCTGGCGCTAAGCAACCCCATCAGCCGACCGCTTTGATTCAGGCGGCCGACGATATGCTGTACCGGTCGAAATCCGCCGGCCGCAATCGCGTCAGCTCCTGAGTGCCGTTGACGCGCCACCTTCACGCGCCGCCTAAATTCCACAATCACCCTAACACGGCAGCCGCGTCTCTCGAAGAGGGCGACGCGTCAGCGCGCTCTTGAGCAAGACACGCCCGGCCCGCGCGGCAAAGGGGCGGCGCTAGATCGCGGCGGCAAACGGCAGCGTTACGAGGCCGACCAGGTAACGCGCCGGCGTCTTGCCCGGATTGGCGTAGCTGATCCGCTCGTCTTCGCGCATCGCCAGACAATCGCCCGCTTCCAGACGCCATTGCTGCTCGCCCGCCGAGATCTCCATCGTCCCTTCCAGCAGCCAGACCTGCTGATAGATATCGACGGCGCGCACCACTTGTTCGTAGACCACCCGCTGGCCTGCCGGAAACACGACTTCGACCAGTTGCAACGGCGAGCGCGGCGCGGCCGGCGACAACTGGCGCCGGACATAGCCCGACGCGGGATCGGTCCATACGTGCTGCTCGGACGCGCGCCGAAGCGGCGATGCCGGGACCGCTTCCTCCCCAGCGGCGAACAGCGAGGCCAGCGTGACGCCGAGGGCGCCGGCCAGCTTGTCGAGCACGGTGGCGGTGGCGCTGCTTTCGCCGCGCTCGATCAGCGAGATGTTGGAACGGCTCACGCCGCTGCGCTCGGCCAGCGCGGTCAGCGATAGCTGCTGCGCGTCCCGCAGGGCCAGCACGCGGCTGGCAATAAGTTTGTTGATATCCATGAAATCCATTATACTGGATTTTTCATCCAGAAAACTAACCGAGAAAATCCCATGCCTATCGCCTTCGAGACGCCCAACCAACCTGAAGTCATCGCCCTGATCGCGGACCTAGACGCTTACCAGCTGACGCTCTACCCGCCCGAATCCGTGTATGCGCTGGATTTGGCATCGCTGATGCCACCGCACGTGAAGTTCGCGGTGGCGCGCGATGATGAAGGCGTGGCGTTTGGATGCGCCGCGATTCTGATAACGAAGGAATATGGCGAGATCAAGCGGATGTACGTGCAGCCGGCGGGACGCGGCAAAGGAACGGCGCATGGTTTGCTCAGTCTGTTGGAGCAAGCCGCCGTCGACGCGGGCTGTCGACAAATGGTACTGGAAAGCGGCC
>DASVTJ010000093.1:0-5229 GCA_036387635.1 Duganella sp. | reverse complement strand
TCGTTCCGGAACGCCAGCCCGCAGCAACTGGCGCAGTCGCTGCGGCATGCGCGGGATTATACGCTGCTGCTGTTCGATTGCTTCGCCGCCGCCGGCATGGACGTGCCGTCGCGCGTGCCGCAACTGCGCATCCTCAATCCGCCGCTGTGGGAGCTGGGCCACCTGGCTTGGTTCGCCGAGTGGTTCATCTTGCGCGAGGCCAGCTCCAGCCATCCGGCCGACGGCAACGGCAACTGCCTGCTGAGCCGGGGCGACGACTGGTTCGATTCGGCGCTGGTGCCTCACCGCAGCCGCTGGACGCTGGACCTGCCCAGCACCGGCGCGCTGAAGACCTACTGCCGCGAAGTGCTGGACCGCGTGCTCGATAAACTGTCGCGCGAGCCGAACACCGACGAAGCGCTGTACCCGTACCGGCTGGCGCTGGCCCACGAGGACATGCACGGCGAGGCGCTGCTCTACACGCTGCAAACGCTTGGCCTGCCGGCGCCGGCCACCGCGTCGATCGCGCAGCCGGCGATGTTCGCGCCGTCCGAGATCAGCTTCCCCGGCGGGACGTTCCAGATGGGTAGCGACGCCGCCGGCGGCGGCTTCGTGTTCGACAACGAGCGCGCCGCGCATGCCTGCCGCGTTGCGCCGTTCGCCATCGACAGCGGCCTGCTGACCAACGCCCAATATGCCGATTTTGTTGCCGACGGCGGTTACGACAACCGCCAGTTCTGGAGCCACGCCGGCGCCGACTGGCTGATGCGCCAGGAGCGCTCGGCGCCGCGCCATTGGCAGCGCGACGGCGGGCAATGGCGCACGGTGCGCTTCGGCGCGCTGACCACGCTGGCCGGGGCCGAGCCGGTGCGCCATTTGACGCTGTACGAGGCGCAGGCCTATTGCGCCTGGGCCGGGCGTCGCCTGCCGACCGAGGCGGAGTGGGAGTACGCGGCGCTGTCCGGGCATCCGGCGTTCCGCTGGGGGCAGCTGTGGGAGTGGACGGCGACGCCGTTCGAGCCGTATCCGGAATTCGCGCCGGACCGCTACCGCGAATATTCGCAGCCGTGGTTCACCACGCACCAGAGCCTGCGCGGCGCCTCGTTCGCGACCCAGCCGCGCATGGTCAGCGCCAAGTACCGCAACTTCTACATGCCCGAGCGCGACGACCTGTTCGTCGGCCTGCGCACGTGCGCGTGGCCGCGCTGAAGCGCTAAAGCGCGCCGGCCGCCGGCAGAAGTAAACAGGCTTTTTCGTGGGTGCTCTGCTATTCTTTTCCCTTTTTTGAAAAGGGCGCACGCCATGAAGTTCAAGCATCTCGTCATCACCGCCGCCGTCCTGGGCGCTGTCGCTCCGTCGTTTGCCGCCGAAGTCAGCGCGCCACCGAAGGCGCAAGCCAAAGTGGTCGTCATCAAGGCGGGCAAACTGGTCGACGTGGTGGCCGGCACGGTCTTGAGGGACCAGACCATCGTCATCACCGGCGAGCGCATCACGTCGGTCGGGCCGAGCGCGTCGGCCAGCATTCCCGCCGGCGCGCAGGTGATCGACCTGTCGTCGCAGACGGTGCTGCCAGGCCTGATCGACATGCACACCCATCTGACCGCCGACGCCTACCTGGGCGGCTACAACTCGCTGGGCGTGTCCGACACGCGCGCCGCGCTATATGGCGTGCGCTCGGCGCGCAAGACGCTGGAGGCGGGCTTCACCACCGTGCGCAACGTCGGCGCCAGCGGCTTTGGCGATGTGGCGCTGCGCGACGCCATCAACGAGGGCGACTTCATCGGCCCGCGCATGCGCACCGCCGGTTACGCGATCGGCATCCAGGGCGGCCACTGCGACGAGAACCTGCTGCCGCCGGATAAAAACGTGGTTGGGCGCGGCGTGGCCGACGGCCCGTGGCAGGCGCGCGCCAAGGTGCGCGAGATGGCCAAGTATGGCGCCGACGTGATCAAGATTTGCGCCTCGGGCGGCGTGCTGTCGAAGGGCGACGAGCCGGGCGCGCAGCAGTACACGTTGGAGGAGATGCAGGCCATCGTCGGCGAGGCGCACAAGCTTGGCCGCAAGGTGGCGGCGCACGCGCATGGCGCCAGCAGCATCCGCGACGCCATCCTGGCCGGCGTCGATTCGATCGAGCACGCGAGCTTGATCGACGACGAGGGCATCAGGCTGGCGCGCGAGAAGGGCACCTACCTGGTGATGGATATTTATAACGACGATTTCATTTTGCAGGAGGGCGAGAAGGCGGGCATGCTGCCGGAGTCGATCGCCAAGGAAAAGGTGATCGGCCAGCTGCAACGCGATAACTTCCGCAAGGCCTTTAACGGCGGCGCCAAGATGGCCTTCGGCAGCGACTCGGGCGTTTATCCGCACGGCGACAACGCCAAACAATTCGCTTACATGATCAAGTACGGCATGACGTCGATGCAGGCGATCCAGGCGGCGACCATCAACGCGGCCGATTTGCTGGGCTGGAAGGACACCGTCGGCTCGATCGCGGCGGGCAAGTTCGCCGACATCATCGCGGTCAAGAACGATCCATCCGAAAACGCGGCCGAGTTGACCAAGGTGTCGTTCGTGATGAAGGGCGGCGAGGTGATTCGCCGCTGATGGTGCCATGCTGCCGCCGGCGCCGCGCAATCCGCAGCGCAGGTGGCTTGGGCCGCCGCTTAGATCAGCGATTCGGCCAGGTCGGCCAGGTCGTTGGCGTAGTCGATCTCGATCAGCTCCTTGCGCGCCACGCCGCTGCGGTAGGCGGCCGTGGCGATCTTTGGCGTCACGCCGCGCAGCAGGCGCGGGTCCAGCAGGCCGGGCACCACGTAGTCCTTGCCGAAGCGCTCGTCGGCGCGCGCCATGTCGGCCAGCGCCACCACGCAGGCGCGCTTCATCTCTTGATTGATGGTCGAGGCGCCGCAGTCGAGCGCCGCGCGGAACAGGTACGGGAAGCACAGCGCGTTGTTGATCTGGTTCGGATAGTCCGAGCGTCCGGTGGCGATGATGGCGTCGGGCGCCACCTCTCGCACCAGCTCCGGGCGCAGTTCCGGTTCCGGATTGGCCAGAGTGAACACGATCGGGTGCGCGTTCATGCGCGTGATGTCGGCCTGCGACAGCACGCCCGGACCGGAGACGCCCAGGAACACGTCGGCGCCTTCCATCACCTCCGACAGGCGGGTGGCGCTGGTGTCGCGCGCCCATGCGGCTTTTTCGCCGTCGAGCGCGCGCACGGTGGTGAGCACGCCCTTGCTGTCGACGACGAAGATGTTGTGGCGCTGCGCGCCCAGGTCGACCAGCAGTTCCAGGCAAGCGATGGCCGCCGCGCCGGCGCCGGAGCAGACGATTTTGACGGTGGAGATGTCGCGGCCGGTCATCTCGATGGCGTTCAACATGCCGGCGCCGACGACGATGGCGGTGCCGTGCTGGTCGTCGTGGAACACGGGGATCGACAGGCGCTCGCGCAGCTTGCGCTCGATGTAGAAGCATTCCGGCGCCTTGATGTCTTCGAGGTTGATGCCGCCGAAGGTCGGGTGCAGCGCGGCGATGATCTCGACCAGCTTGTCCGGGTCGGTCTCGTCGATCTCGATGTCGAAAGCGTCGATGCCGGCGAATTTTTTGAACAATACGACTTTACCTTCCATCACCGGCTTGCCCGCCAGCGCGCCGATGTTGCCCAGGCCGAGCACCGCGGTGCCGTTGGTGATCACGCCCACCAGGTTGCCCTTGGCGGTGTACTCGTAGGCCTTGGCCGGCTCGCGCTGGATTTCCACGCACGGCGCGGCCACGCCCGGAGAGTAGGCCAGCGCCAGGTCTTCCTGGGTGCCGACGCTCTTGGTCACTTCGATGGCGATCTTGCCGGGTTTGCCGGCGCGGTGGTAGGCCAAAGCCTTTTGGTCGAGGGTGCTCATATTGTTCGTATTTTCCTTATCGTGGTGAGGCGTGATGACTCGTGGTGACGCTCTATATGCGCAAAACGCCTGCACGGGCGTAAGCCGGTGCAGGCGCGGTTTGCTGAAATTCGTTACATCATGGGTACAGGCCGCGCACTTCGCGCGCCTGTAACACGCGGGTGCACGCCAAAATGAAGGTGGCGGTGCGCAGCGTTACCTTCTTCTCTTGCGACACGGACCAGACGGCGTTGAAGGCGTCCTGCATGATGCGCGTCAGGCGGGCATTGATCTCGTCTTCGCTCCAGAAGAAGCTGGAAAAGTCTTGCACCCATTCAAAGTATGACACAGTTACGCCGCCGGCGTTCGCCAGCACGTCGGGCACGATCAGCACATCCTTGTCGGTGAGGATGTCGTCGGCCTCCGGCGTCGTCGGGCCGTTGGCGCCTTCGAGGATGATTTTGGTGCGGATGCGCGGTGCATTGGCGGCGGTGATCTGCTGCTCCAGCGCGGCTGGAATCAGGATCTCCGATTCGATGTCCCAGAAGGCGTCGCGATCGAGGAAGGCCTCGGCGCCGGGGAAGCCGGTGACGCTACCGCATTCGGCCACGTGGTGGTGCAGGCGCGCGACATCGAGCCCGCCCTGGTGCACCACGGTGCCGGTGTGGTCCTGTACCGCGACGACCTTGGCGCCGGCGGCGGTGAACATGGTGGCGGCGACGCCGCCGACGTTACCGAAGCCCTGGATGGCGACGCGGGCGCCGTGGATCTCGACGCCGCGCTTGTGCGCCGCCTCGCGGCCGACAACGAACACGCCGCGCCCCGTAGCTTCGCGCCGGCCCAGCGAGCCACCCAGCGAAATCGGTTTGCCGGTGACCACGCCGGTCGAGAGGTTCCCTTCGATCATGGCGTAGGAGTCCATCATCCATGCCATCACCTGTTCGTTGGTGTTGACGTCGGGCGCCGGGATGTCCTTGTTCGGGCCGATGATCAGGCTGATTTCGCTGGTGTAGCGGCGCGTCAGCCGTTGCAGCTCGTTGCGCGACAGGGTTTTCGGGTCGACGCGGATGCCGCCCTTGGCGCCACCGTATGGCACGTTGACCGCCGCGTTTTTCACCGTCATCCACGCCGACAGCGCCATCACGTCCGACAACGTCACGGCCGGGTGGAAGCGCACGCCGCCCTTGCCGGGACCGCGCGACATGTTGTGCTGCACGCGGTAGCCTTCGTAGTGGGCGTTCGAGCCGTCATCGCGCTCGATCGGGACGTCGACGGTGAGGATGCGCTTGGGGCGCTTGAGCGTTTCGACCCAGCGCGACAGGCTGCCGAGGTGCGGCGTGACGCGGTCGATCTGCTGCAGGTAGACGCCCCA
>DASVTJ010000092.1:0-3688 GCA_036387635.1 Duganella sp. | reverse complement strand
GCGCTGCCGAGCTGCGCCATCTGCTCGGCGCTGAAGATGCGTTTGGCCATCGGCGCGATGTTCGCTTCCTCCTTGGCCATGTGGGTGGCGTAGGCGTCGCAAAAGCGCTGCACGTCCGGCGCCGACAGTTCCGCGCCGTTGCCGCTGGCGATCTGTTCGAGTTGCGCGCGGACCACTTCCCAGTCCTGGTCCATCTGCTGGTGCTCGGCCAGGATGCCCGGCGCCAGTTCGTTCAGCAGCGCGGCGTCGGCGTCGCGCGCGGTCGCTTGCAGCATCGGCATCAGGTTTTGCTCTTCATCGTCGTGGTGCAGGTGGGCGGCGTTGTTGAAATATTTGAGCACGGCTTGCGCGGCCTTTTGCGCGTCGGCGTCGGCGCCATGGGCGGGCAGGTGCGACAGCAGGTTCTGCATCGTCAGCAACTGCTTGCGGATACGGTCGTGGCAATGTTTCAAGACCGCTATCGGCTGGCTGAAGTCGGGGGCGGTGTCGATCAATGAATTATTTGCGGCGTTGCTCATGGAATGTGGCCTGGCTGGGTGGGAAAGTCATTCTAGAATAATTCTCAGCGCCGTGTCCGGTAAAATGGCGGGATGAACAGTATCCCAGCCCTTATCTCAGACCATATTCCAGACCTGAACGTCGACGCCGGCGCCGAGGCCGACGCGGTCGAGGCGGTCGACTTCGACCGGCGTTTCGGCGGCATCGCCCGATTGTACGGCGAACGCGCGTTGGCGCGTTTTCGCGGCGCCCACGTGTGCGTGGTCGGTGTCGGCGGCGTCGGCTCGTGGATCGTCGAGGCGCTGGCCCGCAGCGCCATCGGCCGGTTGACCCTGATCGACCTCGACAACGTGGCCGAATCGAACATCAACCGCCAGATCCAGGCGCTGACCGGCACCGTCGGCCAGGCTAAGATCACCGCGCTGGCCGAGCGCATCGCGCAGATCAATCCGTACTGCGTGGTGAACCAGATCGAGGACTTCGTCAGCGCCGACAATCTCGACGAGATGCTCGGCGCAGGCAAGTTCGACTACGTGGTCGACGCCATCGACAGCGTCAAGGCCAAGGCGGCGATGATCGCGTATTGCCGCCAGCACGCGTTGCCGCTGGTGATCATCGGCAGCGCCGGCGGCCAGACCGATCCGACCCAGATCGCCGTGCGCGACCTGGCCAAGACCGAGCAGGAACCGCTGCTGAAAAAAGTGCGCAAGGTGTTGCGCAGCCAGTATGGCTATCCGCGCGGCGAGAAAACAAAGTTCCATGTGGACGCGGTGTTTTCGATGGAGCCTTTGAAATTTCCCGACACGGGCGAAGTGTGCGCGGTGGACGGCGACGACCGCGCCGGCGGCAGCGGGGTCACGGGCTTGAACTGCGCCGGCTTCGGCTCGGCCATGGTGGTCACGGCCACGTTCGGCATGGTGGCGGCCGGGCACGTGCTGCGCCAGCTGGCCGCCGCGGCAGAAACCGGGTCGGCGTAGATTTTATCCGGTGCGCGGAACAGGTTTGTTATCATTGTTCGCGCTGGCACGCGTGCCGTGCCGTCGACAGAAACCCAGTGAAAGAAAAAACATGATGCGTAGTTCCGTTTTGGTATCAATGCTGTGCGCGCTGGCCGCTTCCGTGGCCCAGGCCCAAACTCCGGCTCCGGCCGCTCCGGCCGCTCCCGCCGCTCCGGCCGCCCCGATCGCGCCAGCCGTCGTGCCGCCGCCACCGCCGATGGTCGTCGGTTCGGCCACGCCGGGTCCCGCCGCCGAGCAGTTGACCGTCATCGACAACAAGGTCGGCACAGGCAAGGAAGCGAGTACCGGCGCCACCGTCTACATGCACTACACCGGCTGGCTGTATCGTCCGCTGGCGAAAAACATGCACGGCAAACAGTTCGACTCGTCGATTTCGCGCGGCGAGCCGCTCGACTTCGTGCTGGGCGCCGGCCGCGTCATCAAGGGTTGGGACCAGGGCATCCAGGGCATGAAGGTCGGCGGCAAGCGCACGCTGATCATCCCGTCCGAACTCGCCTACGGCTCGCGTCCGTCGCCGGGCAGCGGCATTCCGCCGAATTCGGCGCTGATCTTCGACGTCGAACTGATGGACGTGAAGTAAACGTGTAATCGATGTCGTGCCGCGCGCGGGAGGAGTAGACTGGCTACTTCCCATCGCGCGGAGGTTGTTTCCATGAAAATCGCCAACGACGTTACCGAACTGATCGGCCACACCCCGCTGGTGCGGCTGCATCGACTGACCCAAGGCCTGAGCGCCGAAGTTCTGGTCAAGCTTGAATACTACAACCCGGCCCACAGCGTCAAAGACCGCATCGGCCTGTCCATGATCGAAGCGGCCGAAGCGGCCGGACAGATCCATCCCGACACCATCATCATCGAACCGACCAGCGGCAACACTGGCATCGCGCTGGCAATGGTGTGCGCCGCGCGCGGCTACCGTTGCACCTTGGTCATGCCCGACACGATGAGCCGCGAGCGGCGCCTGCTGCTGCGCGCCTACGGCGCCGAGTTGATCCTGACGCCGGGCGGCGAAGGCATGCTGGGCGCGATCCACCGCGCCGAGGCGCTGGCCGAGGGCGACCGCCGTTATCTGATGTTGCAGCAATTTACCAATCCGGCCAATCCCGACGTGCACCGCCGCACCACCGCCGAGGAAATCTGGAACGACACCGACGGCCGCGCCGATATCCTCGTGGCCGGCGTCGGCACCGGCGGCACCATCACCGGCGTGGGCGAGGTGATCAAGGCGCGCAAGCCGGAGTTCCGCTGCATCGCGGTCGAGCCGGAAGCGTCGCCAGTGCTGGCCAAGGGTGTCAAGGGGCCGCATCCGTTGCAGGGCATCGGCGCCGGCTTCGTGCCGGCCGTGCTTAATACAAAGGTGTACGACGAGATCATCGGCGTGAGCAACGACAACGCCTTTGAGACCGCGCGCCAGGCGGCCAGCCGGGAGGGGCTGCTGGTCGGCATTTCATCGGGCGCGGCGCTGTGGGCCGCGTTACAGGTCGCGCGGCGGCCGGAGAGCGCCGGCAAGATGATCGTGACGATCATCCCGTCATTCGGCGAGCGTTATCTGAGTACCGCGCTGTACGCCAAGTTCGCCGATTAGCACGGCTGTCGGCACGGCTGTCAGCGCCGCTGTTGGCGCCGCCTTAGCGCCCGATCAGTGCGCCGGCTCGCGGGCCGGCTCTTGCAGGCAGCACGCGTGGACGGTGGTGCCGAGCCGCACCTGCAAGGTGCTGTGGTGGATCGCGAAATCTTCGCGCAGCTGCTCGCTGATGGCGTCGACGGCGATGTCGCCCGGATAACCGGCCGGCGTGACCAGTTGCGCCGTGAGGGCGGTCTCGGTCGTGCTCATCGCCCAGATATGCAGGTCTTGCACCTCGGTCACGCCGGGACGGGCGCGCAGGAATTGCTCGATCCCGGCGCGGTCGATGTTGTCCGGCACGGCCGCCAGCATCAGGCGCAACGACTGCTTCAGCAGCGCCCAGGTGCTGTAGACGATGATGGCGACGATCACCATGCTGACGGCGGGATCGACCCAGTTCCAGCCCGAGTAGCGCACGATCACGCCGGCCACCAGCACGCCCAGCGAGATCGCGGCGTCGGCCGCCATGTGCAGATAGGCGCCACGGATATTGATGTCGTCCTTGCTGCCCGACATGAACAGCCACGCCGAGAAACCGTTGACCAGA
>DASVTJ010000091.1:0-1950 GCA_036387635.1 Duganella sp. | reverse complement strand
TTGGCGGCTTCATCCACGTACTGCTGGTCGTTGCGATCATCATGGTACTGCTGCGCCTGATTAGTGGACGCGGCGTCTAGCACGCATAGCGACCTGATCTAAGCGGCGCCCCACCCTCGCGGTGGCGCGCCGCTTTTTCATTGCCCCGCGCTTTTTTCATGCCTTGCGCTTTCGTAGCGTGCGGCGCATTCGTTGTCAGACAATTTCGATTATGCTGTCTTCTCGCTTTACAAGGAGTGTCTATGAAACGATTGTTGATCGCGCTGGCGTTGTTGGCCGGCGCCCATGCCCAGGTGCAGGCGCAAACCATCAAGCCCGGCTTGTGGGAACTGAATAACACGGTAAAAACCGGCGACATCCAGACCGACGCCGCGATCCAGATGGCGATGCAACAGCTGGCCAATATGCCGGCCGGGCAGCGTGCCCAGATGGAGGCGATGCTGGCACAGAACGGCGTGTCCGTGCCCAAGGTGGGCGGCGACGGCACCATGACCGTGAGCGCCTGCGTGACGCCGGAAATGGCGGCCAAAAAAGAACTGCCGCTCAATCAAAAAGGCAATTGCTCGTCGAAGACGGTGCCTGCCGACGGCGGACTGGACGTATCGTTCAGCTGCACCAACCCAACCTCCAGCGGCCAGGGCCGCATCCGTTTCAGCGACGACAGCCATTACACGATGCTCATGGACGTCAACACCGAAGCGACCGGCTCGCCGCAAAAGGTCAAGGTCAACTCGGTGGGGCGCTGGATCGCCGCCGCCTGTCCGGCCAAGCCGAAGGGTTGATCCTCGCCGCTGATCGGACCGCCAGTGCAGACGGTTAGTGCAGGCCGGCGAACGCCAGGTAGCGGTCGCGCGCCAAGGTGGCGATCGGACCGACCGCGAGGTCGCGCGTTTCGTAGCGGATACACGGCATGACTTTGCCGTAGTTACCGGTGTTGAAGATCTCGGTGGCGCTTTCCAGCTCCTCCGGCGACACCGTGCGCTGTTCGACGATGATGCCTTCCTCGGCCAGCAGCGCGATCACCCGCGCGCGCGTGATGCCGGACAGGAAAGTGCCGTTGGCCGCCGGCGTCACCACCTTGGCGTCCGGCGTGACGAGGAACAGATTGGCTGACGCGAACTCGGCCACCTTGCCGGCGCTGTCGCAGACGACCGCGTTATCGAAACCGCGCTTTTGCGCTTCCCGGATCGCCTTGGCGGTGTTGACGTACAACGACGACGCCTTGGCGTCGGTCGGCGCCATCAGCGCGTCGGGGCGCAACTGCGCCGCCAGGCAAGCGGAAAAACCGGTGAAGGCCGGCATCGGCGCATCGAACAATGTCAGCGCGAACGCGCTCTTCTCGGGAATCGGCACCAGGAAGCCGTCGGTGCCGAACACCAGCGGGCGCACGTAGAGCTCGGCGTCGGCGGGGAACTTCGCCACGCCTTCGTGCACCAGCGCCTCCATTTCATCGACGCTCAACGGACATGCCAGCCCCACCCGCTCGGCCGACGTGATCACGCGCTCCAAGTGCAGGCGCAGGTCCGGCAGATGGCCGCGAATCGCGCGCGCGCCATCGAACACGGACGAACCCAGCCAGACGCTGTGGTCCATCGCGCCAAACAGCGGTGTGTTGCCTTCGGCCCAATTGCCGTTGAAATAAGTCAGATGCATGCTTGCCCCAAATCAAAGAAACAAGCAATTTAGCACGTTTGCCGCGCGCCCTGAAAGTACCGAAGGCCGGCGGCTCAGAAGGCGTGGCGCATGCCGACGTTGACCGCGCGGTCGCCACGGCCGGGGTTGCTGGCGTTGCCGACTGTGTAGCCGGCGCCGTTGCGGTTTTGAATCTTGGCCAGGGAGGCGTAGAAGTCGGTGCGGCGCGAGATCGCGTAGCTGGCGCCGATGGCGATCTGGTTGGCGTCGCGGTTGACCACGGTGCGGTCGTCCTTGCGGATATACGATGCCAGCCAG